>CAZEXC010000016.1:0-4105 GCA_964516625.1 uncultured Oscillospiraceae bacterium
CTGCCCGCCTCGCTCATAAGATGCCGCTATACCCGTTTTCCTTTGTATGGGAACGCTCCACGTTCCACTGGATAGGAACCATGCCAAGGCCGCTCACCGTCTGTATCACGTCGTCGTCATATTCGCCGTAGGGGCAGCGGAAAAGCGTCGGCGAAGCGCCGGTCACGGCGGCAATCTTTTCGCAGCAGGCGGTCGCCTCGTCGATAATCTCCTTTTCGGAGAGCTTCGCCATGTGGGGATGAGTGTCGGAGTGGTTCCCGATCTCCATGCCCGCGTCATACAGCGCCTGCACGCTTTCCGGGTATTTGTCCACCCACTCCCCCACGATGAAAAACGTCGCCTTCACGCCGTATGTATCGAGTATCTCGATGAGCGTTTCGGTGTCCTCGTTGCCCCACGCCGCGTCAAAGGTGAGGCTGACCGTCTTGTTGTCGCGCTTTACGCTGTATATCGGCAGCTGGCGGGACGCGGCGGACGCGCCGACGATGGCGGGGCTGTTCACCGCCCAAAATATGGCAACGACCGCAAGCACAAGGGCGATCGGCCCCAAAAGCCCGCGGTGTCTCATAAGCGTGGATCTTAGCTTGTTCACAGGACATACCTCCGTCTGATTTTGGTACATCCTATGTTTGTCTTTGTCGGTTTATGAACGGCGCATGGCATCCCGCCTTCCTTTGTGCTATAATCGGTTTATGGACAGCTTGAACAACAACGTAAGATATCTCAAGGGCGTCGGCGAGCAGCGGGCAAAGGCCCTTGAGAAGCTCGGCATAACCACTTTCCGGGATCTGATATGCTATTTCCCCCGGGCTTACGAGGACAGGCGAAAGCTCTTTCGCATCGCCGAAGCGCCGCTGGAAACCCCGGTGTGCGTGAAGGCCATGGTCGCCTCCCCGCCTGTATCCGCGCCCATCCGCCGGGGGATGGAGCTTTTGAAGCTCCGCGCCGTGGATGATACCGGCACGCTGGATATCACATATTTTAACCAGAGCTATCTGAAAAAGCAGCTCCTGCCCGGCGTTACCTATGTCTTTTACGGGCGGGTGAGCGAGAGCGGGCGGCGGCGAACCATGACAAACCCCGTCTTTGAGCCCGAATCGGCGCAGGGAAACATCACGGGCCGCATCCTGCCTGTCTACCGTCTGACGGCGGGCGTGAGCGAGAAGCTCCTTCTTGACGCCGTGCGTCAGGCGCTGGACGCCTGCCGGGGCTGCGAGCCGGATATCCTGCCCCCCGCCGTGCGGGAACGGAACCATCTTGCTCAGGCGCGGTTCGCGTATGAAAACATCCATTTCCCCCGGGACGACGCCGCGCTGGAACAGGCGCGCCAGCGCCTTGTGTTCGAGGAGCTGTATGTGCTGGCGGGCGCTTTGAAGCTTTTGCGCTCCCGCCGCCGGAGCGGCGGCGGCATCCGCCTTGCGCCCCTTTCCATGGACGGCTTCTGGCAGGAGCTCCCCTTCCCTCCCACGGGCGCGCAGCGCCGCGCCGTGGAGGAAGCCGTCGCCGACATGACATCCGACCGGCCCATGAACCGGCTTTTGCAGGGCGATGTGGGAAGCGGCAAGACCCTCGTGGCCGCCGCGCTTATCTGGTTTGCCGTGCAAAACGGCTGTCAGGCCGCGTTCATGGCGCCGACGGAGATTCTGGCTCAGCAGCATTTCCAGACGCTTTCCGAGCTGCTGGAGCCATACGGCATCCGCGTGGCAAAGCTCACCGGCTCCATGACCGCCGCCCAAAAGCGGAACGCCAACGAGCTTCTTGCCCTTGGCATGGCGGACGTGGCTGTCGGCACTCACGCGCTGATCAGCGCGGGGGTGACCTTCCGGCGGCTGGGCCTCGTCATCACCGACGAGCAGCACCGCTTTGGCGTGGAGCAGCGCAGCGCTCTTGCGGAAAAAGGCAAGGATCCCCACATCCTCGTCATGTCCGCCACGCCCATCCCCCGGACGCTTGCGCTCATCATCTACGGCGATTTGGACATTTCCGTTCTGGACGAGCTTCCCCCCGGGCGGCAGAAAGTGGATACCTTTGCCGTGGGCGAGGATATGCGCCGGCGGATATGGAGCTTTGTCCGCCGTCTGGCAGGCGAAGGGCGGCAGGTCTTTATCGTCTGCCCCATGGTGGAAGAAAATGAGGAGCTCGGCGGCCATATCAAAAGCGCGAGGGAATACGCACAGTATCTGCAAACCAGCGTTTTTCCCGAGCTTCGCGTCGCATGTATCCACGGGAAGATGAAAGCGAAGGAGAAGGACGCCGTAATGGCCTCTTTTGCCGCGGGCGAGGCGGACATCCTCGTTTCCACCACGGTCATCGAGGTGGGCGTCGATATTCCCAACGCCGCGCTGATGATTGTGGAAAACGCCGACCGCTTCGGCCTGAGCCAGCTCCACCAGCTCCGCGGGCGCGTCGGGCGCGGACAGCATAAAAGCTACTGCGTCCTGTTTTCCGACGCGGACACGGAGGATGCGAAAGCCCGTCTGAAAATCATGACCAGCACGAACGACGGCTTCCTTATATCTCAGGAGGATCTGCGGCTGCGCGGCCCCGGCGATTTTTTTGGCTCCCGCCAGCACGGTCTGCCGGAGACGCATATCGCGGATCTCTCCGCCGATATGCGGGTCCTCAAGCAGGCGCAGGCGGAGGCCTGCGCTGTCCTGGAGGACGATCCCGCTCTGGAAAAGCCCGAAAACCGCCCTCTCAAGGAGCGCGTTCGGGAGCTTTTCGCGCGGTATGCCGACACGATGAACTGATGCGCGGCAGGGCTTCGCCCCTGTCCCGTAAAGAAAAAAGAGGCTGTCTCATCATAGAGACAGCCCCTTTCATGCAAGGCTTTTATTTTTCCCTTCCCGGGATCATTCCTCAGGCTCATCCTCTTCCGGAGCCACGCCGGTGGCCTCGCCCGTAGCGGAGACCTCGTAGACCAGCGCGTCGCCTGTCGGCACGGGCTTGCGATCCGCAGGCTCGTACTCCCGCTCACGGGCGGGGGGAGCCTCAAGCAGCGCGCGGATGCTCAGGCTGATTTTCTGCTTTTCGTAGTTGATGGCCGTAATCTTGACGTCTACCTGCTGGCCGATGGTAAGCTCCTCGTCGGGCTTGCCGATGCGGCGGTTGGCGATCTGAGAGATGTGGATAAGCCCGTCCACGCCGGGGATGACCTCCGCAAAAGCGCCAAAGGGCATGAACTTCACGATCTTGACGTTGACGATGTCGCCTTCCTTGTAAGCGTCGGTAAACTTCTTCCAAGGGTTGTCCTCCGGCTTGCGGTAGCCGAGGGATATTTTCTTCTTTTCGGGGTCAAAGCTGATGACGTAGACCTCCACCTCCTGACCGATGGACAAAACATCCTCCGGCTTGCGGATGCGGCTCCAGCTTATCTCGGAAACGTGAACCATGCCGTCCACGCCGCCGATATCGACGAACGCGCCGTAAGAGGTCATGCTCTTGACAACGCCGTTATATTTCTTGCCGACCTCTATCTCGGCCCAGATCTGCTCGGCGCGTTCCCGGCGCTCGCGCATGATCACGGCGCGGATGGAGCCGACGACACGCTTGCGGCCGCGGTTTATCTCCGTGATTTTGAAGCGCACAGTCTTGCCGACGAGACTGTTCATAGGCTCGTCCCGGCCAAGGCCGGTCTGGGACGCGGGGATGAACACGCGGATGCCCTTGAGGTTTATGACGACGCCGCCCTTGTTGTCCTCCGTGACCTTGCCCTCGAGGACGGTCCCCTCCTCGGCGGCCGCTTCCACATCGCCCCAGTTTTTGGCGATGTCCAGACGGCGCTTGGAAAGCTGGACGGTGCCCTCCACGTCGTTTACCCGGACAACGGAGGCTGTGATCTCGTCGCCGACCTTCACCAGGTCGTTGATGTCCACGCCGGGCTGGTCGTCGGTGAACTCGGACACGGATATGTATCCGGAGTGCTTCGTGGGCAGGTCAAGGGTGATCTCCGTCGAACCGATGGCCGCTACGACGCCGGTCACGGTATCGCCGTTGTAAATCGTTTTTATAGACTCCTCCAGAAGCTGGTCAAAGGTCATCTCGCCTTTTTCAGCCGGAGCCTGCGCCGCGGCGGGCGCCTCCTCCGCGGGAGCCTCCGCTGCGG
>CAZEXC010000016.1:4205-24818 GCA_964516625.1 uncultured Oscillospiraceae bacterium
TCCTCCGCAGGAGCCTCTGCTGCGGGCGTCTCCTCCGCAGGAGCCTCTGTTACAGGCGCTTCCTCCGCGGCGGGAGCGGCCTCTTCTGCAGCGGGCGCGGCTTCCTCTACGGTTTCTTCCTTCAGGTTCTCAGACTCGTTCATGGTGTTTACTACCTCCTTAATTATCCACGAGGGCGTCGAAGCTCCGGCAGTTATACCTACCCGGCTGACGCCGGACAGCTTGGACACATCCAACTCCGCCGCGCTCTGTACGAACAGGACGATCCCACAGCGTTCCCGGCAAATCTCCGCCAAACGGATGCTGTTTGCGCTGTGGAGCCCCCCGACGACGACCATCGCGTCGCAGGACTGGGAAAGTTCCCGAGCCTCAGCCTGACGAATTCTCGTAGCTTCACATATTGTATCAAAGAACTGCGCGTTTGTATACAGTTTTTTCAAAGAATTAATATTTTGTTCACTGGTTTTTTTATCGGAAGTAGTCTGAAAAACGACAGTCAGCGCCGCGTTTCGGGGCAGCTCGGCATCCTTCGCCCAGCGGGTAAAAGCCTCCATGTCCCGCACGACGACGGCTCCCTCCCCCCAGCCGCAGATTCCCTGCACCTCCGGGTGATCCGGCTCGCCGAATATGACGACCTGCCGCCCCTGCCGGCAGGCGTGGCGAACGATCTTATGGATGCGGGAGACCCGGGGACAGGTCGCGTCTACGATCTCGCAGCCTTTTTCCTCCAGCGCCTCGCGTTCGCGGAGCGAAACGCCGTGAGAGCGGATGACGACCCGCGCGCCCTCCGGCACGTCCTCGACGCGCCCGGCCGCGGAAAGCCCCATCGCCGTGAGCTTTTCCACGACGTCGCGGTTATGGATGAGCTCCCCCAGACTCCAGCACGGCCCTTCCCGCTCCAGCGTCTGGCGCGTCATGCTCACGGCGCGGTCAACGCCGAAGCAGAAGCCCGCGCTTTTTGCTGTGACGACCGTCATGCGCCGGCTTCCAGTCCAAAGCGCCGGGCGATGAGCCCGCAGATATAGTCGATGCTCTCCTCGAGCCCCATCGCCGTGGTATCGACCGGGACGGCGTCCTCCGCCGCTTTCAGGGGCGCGGCGGCGCGGGTGGAATCGTTTTTGTCCCGAAGCTGCATATCGGCCAGAACCTCCTCATAGGTCGAGCCGTCCCCCTTGGCGGAAAGCTCCGCCAGCCGGCGCTTTGCCCGCGCTTCCACGGATGCCGTCAAAAATATCTTGAGGCCCGCGCCGGGCAAAACGACAGTGCCGATATCCCGGCCGTCCATGATAACGGAGCATTTTCTCGCCATATCCCGCTGCATATCCAGCAGAAAGGCCCGCACGGCGGGGATAGCGGACACAGCGGACGCATAAAGCGACATTTCCGGCGTGCGGATTTCGCGGGACACGTCCTCCCCGCCGAGGAACATCCGCTGCGCGCCGTCCCCGCCGTAGTCAAAGCGGATGGAAAGCCCCGGAAGGATTCTCTCCACCGCTTCCGCGTCGTGGGGATCCGCCCCGGCGCGCCTGACGGCAAGGCCCACCGTGCGGTAGATGGCCCCCGTGTCCACATAGATAAAGCCGAAGCGGGCCGCCGCAGCCTTGGCGATGGTGCTTTTCCCCGCCCCGGCGGGGCCGTCGATGGCGACGGAATGTAACGTATCAGCCATATTATCCTTCCCTTCCGACGGACAGACCGGCGCATCGCCCGGTCGCCCATGCTATCTGTAAGTTGAACCCCCCGGTATAGGCGTCCACGTCCAGCACCTCCCCGGCAAAGTACAGGCCGGGCACGAGCTTCGACTCCATGGTACGGGGGTCTATCTGCTTTACCGAGACGCCGCCGCAGGTCACGATGGCGTCCTCCACCGGCCCCGTTCCCGTGACCTTTACGGCAAACGCCTTAAAGACCGACGCAAGCGCCCGGCGCTGCTCGCGGGTGACGGAATGGGTCTTCGTGTGCGGGGGTATGCCCGCCCGGCGGAGGAGTATCGGGATGAGCGCGCGCGGCGCAAGCTCCGCCATGGCGTTCTGCACATCCCGGTTTTGGTATTTCGCGAAATCCCGCAGGATGCGTTCATCCAGCTTTTCCATGTCGAGCGCGGGCTTGAAGTCGATCAGGAGCGCGTACTCCGCCTGTCCCCAGCGGCGCATATGCGCGCTGGCCGACAGCACGAGCGGCCCCGTCACGCCGCTGTGGGAAAAGAGCATCTCCCCCAGCTCCTTATAAACGGGCTTTTCGTCCTCAAGAACGGTCAGCGTCACGTTCCGCGGCGAGAACCCGGCAAGCTCGGCGCAGTCCGCGTCCGGGCTCACGAGCGGCACAAGCGACGCCTGCGGCGTCAGGATCTCGTGCCCCAGCGCTTCGGCGAGGACATACCCGTCCCCTGTGGAGCCTGTGGCCGGATAGGACGCGCCGCCGGTACAGATGACGGCGGCCGCGCACGGTATCTCGCCCTTGTCCGTCGCCACCGCCCGGACGGCTCCCTCGTCGTCCAGCAGGATCCTCTCTATCCTGTTCCGCATGACGAAAACGCCCTTTTCCCTGACCCATGCCGCAAGGGCGTCCGCCACCTCGTTCGCCGAATCGGACACGGGGAACACCCGGTTCCCCCGCTCGGTCTTGAGCCGGACGCCGAGGGTCTCGAAAAAATCCATCGCCGCTTCCGGCGGGAACGCTGTCAGGGCGCTGTATAAAAATTTGGGGTTTCGGGGCACGTTTTCCAAAAAGGCCCGCACAGAGCAGCGGTTCGTCACGTTGCACCGGCCCTTGCCCGTGATGCGGAGCTTTCTTCCCAGCTTCGCGTTGGGCTCGGCAAGGATAACGCCAAGCCCCCGCTCCCCCGCGGTCCCGGCGGCCATCATCCCCGCCGCGCCGCCGCCGATCACCGCAACGTCAGCCTTTTTCAGTGGTGAACACCTCGTATTCGCTCCAAAGCTGTTCCAGATAGCTGAAAGTACCGTCCAGCGTATCCCTCTTTCGGGCCGCCACGGCGACGATGAGCGCGTTTATCAGGCTCATGGGCGCGATGAGGGAATCCACGAAGGAGACCATATCGCTTTTGGCGTAAAGCTTTACGTCCGCCAGACGGGCGAAGGGGGAATTGCCGTTATCCGTGAGCGCCACCACCGTAGCGCCGCGGCGTCTGGCAAATTCCATGGCCTTCAGGGAGCTGGAGGAGTAGCGGGGATAGCTTATCCCCACATACACGTCCCCCGGCTCGATATGCATGATCTGCTCATATACCTCGTTTGCCGTGGTGTCGTGGATAAGGCACACATTCTCCAGCAGGAAGTTCATGTAAAAGGCCATAAAGCTTGCAAGGGCGGCGGAGGAACGCATACCCACGATGTAGAGGCGGCGGGCGTTTTCAATGGCGCGCACCGCCGCGTCGAAGCTCTCCCGGTCGAGCTCGTCAAGGGTGGTCTGAAGCTTTTCGATATCGGACGTCATAACCGATTTGAGGACGTTCGAGCCGTCCAGCATATCCTTGGCCACCGCGATGCGCTGCACGCTCGTAAGGCGGCTGCGAACCATTTCCTGCATGGCCTTCCGCATACCGGGGTATCCGTCGTAGCCAAGCTCCGTGGCAAACCGAACCACCGTGGACTCGCTCACGCCCACGGTCTTTCCCAGCCGTCCCGCCGTCATAAAGGCGGCCTTGTCGTAATTTTCCGTGATGTACCGTGCGATCAGCCGCTGGCCCTTGGAAAAGCCGCGGCCATTTTCTTCTATCTGCGTCAATATATCTTTTCCCATCGTTGATACTCCCGTCAAAATGCAAAAACAATAATACTTGCATTTTTCGAGAAATGCAAGTATTATCATCAAATTTTCCCGTTTCTTGCAAAACGGGTCAGGAACGCGGCGGTTTTTCCGTCGGTTTTGCAAGTTCCCGCAAGTACGTTATCTCGTCCTTCGTCATCGCGCGCCATTTCCCCGGCGGCAGCCCGCCAAGCAGCACCGCTCCCTCCGCCGTTCGGACAAGGCGGCTGACATGCAGCCCGCACGCGGCGCACATCCGCCGTATCTGGCGGTTTTTCCCCTCGTGTATCACGACCTGAAGCTCCGCGGCCTGCCCCTTCAGCTCGATAAGCGTCACCTTGGGCGGGCGGATGGGCTCCCCCTCCAGCTCATCCATACGCCGGAGCGCGGCGGCGGAAGCCTTCACGTCCTCCCCCTGAACGAACACGGAATAGACCTTGTCCACCTCCCGCCCGGGGTGCATAAGGGCGTTTGCCGCCGCGCCGTCATCCGTCAGGATGACGAGCCCCTCGGAGTCCATATCGAGCCGTCCCACAGGGTACAGCCGGCCGCCCGCGTCCCGGACAAGCTCCGCCACAGCAGGCCGCCCGCGCTCGTCCCGGAGCGTGGTAACATAGCCCTTCGGCTTGTTCAGCACTATGTAGCGCCGCCGCGCGGCGACGCGCAGACGCGCCCCGTCCACGCAGATGACGTCCCTGTCCGGGTCGGCGGACATGCCGACGGACGCCGTCCGGCCATTTACCGTGACGCGCCCGGCATCTATCATTTCCTCCGCCGCCCGGCGGGATGCTATCCCCGCGGCGGATATGAGCTTTTGCAGTCTCTCTGTCATGTCAGCGTATATATCCTTCCCTGGCCAAAGCCAATGATTGCCAAAAGCCGCTCCCAGAACGGGGGTTCCTCCGCCCGCTGCCTTGGCACATCCTGCCCGAACAGCAGCTCCACCGAGCCCGCCCTGCGCCCGCCGACATAGGCCACAGCCTGACCTGCCACCGAACCGGCGGTCACGTCCGCATAAACGAAGCCCGGTATCTTCAGCTCCACCGTTACAGTCTCTCCCGCGCCGCAGAAAACGGAAAGCGCCTCCTCGGGCACGATGTCCGTCTCCTCGAGCTCGCCGCCTATGACGGGTACCGTCCAGACGCTGTCCGCGGGTATGAGCTCCCGACGCTTATAGACGGCGTAGGCCCAGTCGTACAGATTCGCGTGATCCTGCCAGTCGTCGGGGTCCGACAGCGTTACGCAGATGAGCGTCAGCCCCTCCCGCTCGCAGCAGCTCACAAGGGTGCGCCCCGCCGCCATCGTGTAGCCGGTCTTGCCGCCGAACACGCCCTCGCACCGGGTCAGGAGCCGGTTGTGGTTCTCGTATGTCTTATCGCCGATGGTCCTCGACGTGCTGGAAACAATCTCGCGGAAAGCCTCGCTGCCGATGGCCGCGGCCATGATGCGCCCCAGATCCCGGGCGGAGGAATAATGCCCGTCGGCGTCAAGGCCGTTCGGGTTTTCAAAGTGGGTGCTGCCGCAGCCGAGCTCCGCCGCTTTCTCGTTCATAAGGCCGACAAAGGCCTCGACGCTGCCCGCCGTCACGCAGGCAAGAGCCACCGCCGCGTCGTTTCCCGACGCCAGAAGCAGGCCGTACAGCAGGTCGCGCACGGTTATCTCCTGCCCGGCGTAAAGATACATCGACGAGCCCTCTATCCCCGTCCATGCCGGGTCTATCACGACCTGCCGGTCAAGGTCGCAGCGCTCGATCGCCACGAGCGCCGTCATGATTTTTGTGGTGCTGGCAATAAGCCGGGGCGTGTCCGCGTCTTTTTCCCACAGCGCCTGTCCCGTTTCCGCCTCCATGACGATGGCGCTCCGGGCCGATACCGCAGGGGCGTCCTCCGCCGCCGACGCCGGTATGGTGAGCGCGGAAAACGTCAGCGCCGCCGCAAGGACAGATCGGAAAAATCTGGTATATTTCATAATAAGCACCGCCTTTCAGCAGTGCTTATTATGACCGCATACGGCCGGTTTCAGTCGAAAAAACATCGAATGCTTTGCCGCGTGTTTTCTCAGCCGCCGTTTTTTTTGCCGTGTTTTTCAAGATAACCTTCGATTTTTTCCATGATCTCCGGCGCCATGTCCAGCAGCCTGTCAGCCGTGGTGGATGCCGGCGGCTGGATGCTGACCATCCGCGCGGTGCCCTCGCGTATCACGTGGAAGCCCACCGGCTCCACCTTCACCGCCGCGCCGCTTCCCGCCCATATGCCCGGCTTTGAACCGGCGGCGGTCTTGTCCTTCCCGCCGGACGCGAACCCGAAGCTGACGCGGGACACGGGGACAAGCGTCACCCCGTCCGGCGTCACGATAGGCTGGCCGATGACCATATTGGAGTCCACCATGGACCGTATCTTGTCCATGGCCGCGCCCATCATGTCCCCGATGGGCTGGTTTCCCATATCCATTTTTTACTTCCCCTTTTTATATCGGATATAATCCCGCAGAAAGCCGAAGCCGAAAACGGCGGCCGCCGCCAGAAGCCTGTATACCCGTATGGAAAGGCGGATATAAAGCAGAAGCTCCGGCTCATCGGCGTCAAAATCCACGTCGGCGCGCAGGTCGGCGTTTGCAAGCCGCTCGCCGCCAAGCTGCGAAAGCGCGTCCATCGCCAGCGCGGCTGCGGCATAGGCCGCCGCCGCGGCCGCCGGGTCGGGCGACGCCGCCGTGAAATGCAGCGTAAGCTCATCCACCCGCAGGCGCGCCGCGATGCGGCACAGGATAGTATATCCGTTTTTGGCCAATATCTGCACGATCGGCCAGTCAGGGCGTTTGGGGGAAGCCTTTTTTCTTTTCCCGACGGCTGCGGGGCGCTCGGGCACAAACGGAAGCCCTGCGGAGAAGGCAAAGCCCTCCTTGTCCCACGAAACGGCGGCCGCCAACGGGAAAAGGCCTACGACGATCAGGAAAAGCGCGGCAATGCCGCAGAGGAAAGCAGCCGTCAATCCGTCGGCCCGCTGTCTTCCCGGAGTTCTTCTTTTTCTTCCTCTATGGCTTTGAGCGCGTCCACCTGCTGCTGGAGCTTGACGGCCGCGTCGCTTCCCGTTACTTCCGGCAGGGGCGGGAGCTGGTCAAGGCTCTCTATCCCCATGGTGCGAAGGAAAAGCTCTGTCGTGCGGTAAAGGGTCGGCCGTCCGACAGCCTCCAGTTGGCCGCACGGCTCAATAAGCCCCCGCTCCGTCAGAACGCCCACGGTGTAGGAGCTGTCAAGCCCGCGCATCTTTTCGATATACGCCCGGGTCACGGGCTGGAAATACGCCACCACAGCCAGCACCTCCAGCGAAGCGGTGGAGAGCTTCGGCGCGCGGCGCTGCTCCAGAGCGCGGGTTATCTCGTCGGCATATTCCGGGGCGCTGTGGAGCTGGAGAGAATCGTTTATACGCACCAGACGGATCCCCCGCCCCTGCGCCTTATAATCCTCGGCCATCTCCTGTCCCGCCGCCAGAACAGCGTTTTTGTCGCTGTCCAGCACAAGGGCGATGCGCTCCGCGCTCACCGGGTCGCCGGAGGCGAAAAGGATCGCCTCTATGGCATTTTTCATCCTTTTGTCATCCATACTCGATATTCTCCAAAATAGCCTCCGTATCGCCGCCGGCAAAGCTGACGAGATAATCATCGCCGTCCCCCTGCCGCCGGATCGTGACGCTTCCCATGGCGCACATCTCCAGAAGGGACACAAATGTCGCGACAAGCTCCGATCGGCTGGCGGCCATAGCATAAAGGGTGTTCAGGGGCGCGCTCCCCCGTTCCCGGAGAAAGCCGATGAGCTGGCGGCCCTTGTCCCGGACGCTGTACATGATGGGCCGCGGTATGGCGACGGGCGCGAGCTCCTCCGGCTCCGCCGCCGCCTTTTGCAGCATCCCCGCCAGAGCGGACAGGAGCTGCCACGGCTCATGGCGGTAATCATATTGGCCGTATTTCGGGATGGGCTCCTCCGGCGTGGAAAACAGCAGAGAGCCCTTGCTCAGCGCCGCCCCCATGACGGGGATGACCTCCTTGAGCGCGGCAAACGTATCCCGGCAGCGGAGCTGCTCAAGGCTCGACATGAGAAGCTCAAGCTCCGAGACCTCCTCCGTGCCCGCAAGGAGCGTCCTGGTCTTGATATACACAAGATGGGACGCCATCTGCACAAATTCGCTGGCGACCTCAAGATCCATGCGCTGCATCTGGTCGAGCCAGGCAAGGTACTGGTCGAGTATCTCGGCGATTTTTATATCCCGTATCTCTATTTTGTTTTTTGACAGGAGCATCAAAATCAGGGTCAGCGGGCCTTCAAAATCCTGCATCTCCTCTTTTGTTTTGATGACGCCCTCCAGATGAAAGGTAGGATTTTCCATATCAGCGGTTTACCAGCCCGAATCCAAATTCCGCGATAAAAAACAGCTTATCGTACACCCAGCCGGTGACCGTGGACAAAAAGCCGGAGGTCGCCCCCGTGGCCACCAGAAGGATAAGGACGATCATGCCGTAGCGCTCATAGCGCATGAGCTTGGCGTAAGCGTTGTCCGACAGGAAGGAAAACAGGATCTTCGAGCCGTCCAGCGGCGAGATGGGGACAAGATTGAATATCCCCAGCGCCAGAGACAGATACGCCGTCGTGCCGACCATCTCCAGAAGCGACCGGGCGATAACGCCGCCGCTGTTGGCAAGCGGCGCGTACACAAGGCCGTATAAAAACAGGAACACCACCGCTATGATGAAGTTTGCCGCCGGCCCCGCCAGCGCCGTGATGGCCATGCCCCGGCGAGGGTTTTTGAAGTTGTACATATTCACAGGCACGGGTTTTGCCCAGCCGAATTTGCACAGCACCATCATCACAAGGCCCCACCAGTCGATGTGCCGGATAGGGTTCAGGGTGAGCCGTCCCGCGTTTTTCGCGGTCGGATCTCCCAGCCAGAAGGCCACCACGCCGTGGCTCAGCTCGTGGAGCGTGATGCACAAAAGGGCGGGAACGACGCTCAGAAGGATGTCCAGCAGCACGGTCCAGTCAAGGCCGCGCCAAATCTCCGCCCCGGCGCTCATGCGTCCACCCGGGCGGCGATCGCTTCCCTTAGCTCTGCCTGTCCTGTGCGCTTTTCGGCGGAAAAGGGCAGCAGAGGCACGTCCTCCCCAAGCGCCAGAGTCCGGCGGATGAGCGCGAGGTTCGGCTCCTTCTCGGAGCTTTTGAGCTTGTCCCACTTGTTCGCGACCACCACGCGGGGACAGCCGCAGCTTTCAAAAAGCTCGTTCATCATGCAGTCCAGCTCCGTCGGCTCGTGCCGCCCGTCCACGATCTGGACGCCCATGGCGATGTATTCCGGCGCGGCAAAAAATTCCTCCATGAGCCGACCCCAGCGTTCCCGCTCGGACATGGACACCTTCGCGTAGCCGTAGCCCGGCAGATCGACGAACCATACCGCGTCCGCCACGAGAAAATAATTCACATTTGTAGTCTTTCCCGGCGCGGAGCCTACGCGGGCAAGGTTCCGGCGGCCCAAAAGGCAGTTTATGACCGAGGACTTTCCCACGTTCGACTTGCCCGAAAACACGACGCAGGGCCGCCCGTCCCGGATAAAGCCGGATCTTGAGGCGGCGGACTTTACGAACGCCGCTGGCTCAAACCTCATGCCGGGCGTCCTCCCTGCACAGCGCGGCGTCCAGTACCGCCTCGGCGCGGCTGGCCGTGATAAAATTCAGCGCCGCCCGCACCGTGGGGTCTATCTGCTCAAGGTCGGGTTCGTTGTCCGCCGGGATGATGACCGTATGGATACCGGCTCGCAGCGCGGCCATGGTCTTTTCCCGCAGGCCGCCGATGGGCAGCACCCGTCCCCGGATGGTTATCTCCCCTGTCATGGCCACATCCTGCCGCACGGGCGTTTCCGTCAGCGCGGACACAAGCCCCGTCGTGATGGTCACGCCGGCGGACGGCCCATCCTTCGGCACGGCGCCCTCCGGGAAGTGGATGTGGATATCCTTGTTTTTATAAAACGCCGGGTCGATGCCGAGCTCCCGGGCCCGGCTCCGGATATATGCCAGAGACGCCCGGGCCGATTCCTTCATAACGTCGCCGAGATTGCCGGTCAGCTCCAGCTTTCCCGTGCCGTCCATGACGCCCACCTCTGCGTCCAGCATCTCGCCGCCGGCCCGGGTCCAGGCAAGGCCATGGACAAGACCGACCTGCGGCTCGCCGGTCGTTTTCGTGTCCTTGTAACGCGCCGGGCCAAGCAGCTCCGCCAGACCTCCGGCCCGGACATACCGCGACCTGCACCGCCCGGCCACGATGTCCGCCGCCGTTTTCCGGCACAGGGCGGCAAGCTGCCGCTCCAGATTCCGCACGCCCGCCTCCCGGGTGTACAGGGCGATAAGCTCCCGCATGGCCGCGTCGCTGATACGGAGCTGGTTTCCGTTGAGTCCGTGCTTTTTCCGCTGCTTGGGAAGCAGGTGTTTTTTCGCGATGGACAGCTTTTCCTCGTCCGTGTAGCCGGACATCTCGATAAGCTCCATGCGGTCAAGAAGCGCCGACGGGATCGTGTCCGTGGTGTTTGCGGTGGTGATGAAAAACACGTCCGACAAATCGAACGGAAGCTCCAGAAAATGATCCCGGAACCGGCTGTTCTGCTCAGGGTCGAGCGCCTCCAGCAGCGCCGCGGACGGGTCGCCCCGATAGTCGGAGCCCAGCTTGTCTATCTCGTCAAGCACCATGACAGGGTTGCGGCTGCCCGCCTGCTGTATGCCCGCCATGATGCGGCCGGGCATCGCGCCGACATAGGTCTTGCGGTGGCCGCGTATCTCCGCCTCGTCGTGGACGCCGCCCAGAGAGATGCGGCACAGCTTTCGGTTCATGGCGCGGGCGATGCTCTGGGCGATACTTGTCTTGCCCGTTCCCGGCGGCCCGACAAGGCACAGGATAGAGCCCTTCGCCTCCGGCGCCAGCTTCCGCACGGCGAGATATTCAATGATGCGCTCTTTTATCTTGTCAAGGCCGAAATGATCCTCGTCCAGGGACTTTTGGACCCGCTCGGTGTCAAGTATCTCCTGCGCTTCCTCGTTCCACGGCATTTCAAGGCACACGTCGAGGTAGTTCCGTATCACAGCGGCCTCGGCGCTTCCGAAGGGCTGCTTTGCCAGCCGGGATATCTCCTTGGTGAGCTTCTCCTCCACCTCTTTCGGCAGCTCGGCCCGCGCCACCGCCACGCGGTACTCCTCGATGTCGTCGTCATAGCCCTCGTCCTCGCCAAGCTCCGCGCGGATGGCCTTCATCTGCTCCCGCAGGAACATCTCCCGCTGGACGCGGTTCATCTGCCGGGCAGTGGACTCGTGCAGAGACGCCTCCATCTCGATGATGTCCAGCTCCCGCCGGAGCATACGGCTGACAAGGGCGATGCGCCGCAGGGGGCGCAGCTCCTCAAGCACCATCTGCCTCTGGCTGTGGCGCATATAGATGTTCTGGGCGATATAATCCGCCACAAAGCCGGGATCGTCGCTCTCCCGGATATTGAGCATGATCTCTTTCGGATCCACCCCGGATGCCCGGGCATATTCCTCAAAGAGGCCGCAGCACTGACGGATAAGCGCCTCGGATTTCACAGCCGCGCGGCCGTCCGCCGGGGTCTCGATGGTCTCCACCTCCGCGGACAGATAGGGCTTCTGGGACGCGATACGCACAAGGCACGCCCGTTCCGCGCCCTCGACCATCACCTGAGCGCTGTTGTCCTCCGGCACGCGCAAAAGCTGCCGGACGCGGCAGACCGTGCCTATCTCATAAAGCCGTTCCTTTCCCGTGGGGACATCCTCAAGCATATCCCGCTGGGCAACGACGAAGACCGTCTGGCCGCTCTCCATGGCCGCCGAGAGCGCCGCCAGAATCTTCGGCCTGTCCACCTCAAAGGTCAGCGTCATCCCCGGGAACACACACATGCCCCGCATGGGTATCAGCGGCAGCACTTTATATCGTGAAATCACAGATGCTTCCATATCCATAAACAAACCTCATGCCAAATCCGTAAACAAACCTCATGGGCCGCACAATAAAGTGCGGCCCGTTTCCTGTTACGATGCGTCGAGGCTCGGGCGTTTTTTCCTGTATATCACAGGCCGCGAGCCGTTTTTCACACAGTCGGCGGTGATGACCACCCGCTCGATAGAATCGTCGGACGGCACCTCGAACATGATGTCCGTCATGATGCCCTCCATGATGCTGCGCAGGCCGCGCGCGCCTATCTCCCGCTCGATGGCCTTGTCGGCGATGGCGCCCAGCGCCTGACGGTCAAACTCCAGCACCACGTCGTCGTAGCCAAGCATGGCCTGATATTGGCGGAGTATGGCGTTTTTCGGCTCGGTCAGGACGCGGATAAGCTCATCCCGGCTGAGGCTGTCGAGGGTCGTGACGTTCGGGAGCCTGCCTACGAGCTCCGGGATGATGCCGAATTTCAGCAGGTCATGGGACTGGACATGGGACAGTATCTCGCCGATGTCCTTTTCCTTTTTGGACGTCACTTCCGCGCCGAAGCCCATGCTCTTGCGGTCGAGCCGGTTCTCGATGATTTTTTCAAGGCCGTCGAACGCGCCGCCGCAGATGAACAGTATGTCGGTGGTATCCACATGGATAAATTCCTGATGGGGATGCTTCCGTCCGCCCTGAGGCGGCACGGCGGCAACCGTCCCCTCCAGTATTTTCAAAAGCGCCTGCTGCACGCCCTCGCCGGAAACGTCCCGGGTGATGGAGGTGTTCTCGCTTTTGCGGGATATTTTATCCATCTCGTCGATGTAAATGATGCCCTGCTGGGCCCGCTCCACGTCAAAGTCCGCCGCCTGCAGGAGCCGGAGCAGGATATTTTCCACGTCCTCCCCCACATAGCCGGCCTCCGTGAGCGTCGTCGCGTCGGCGATGGCGAACGGCACGTCGAGAAGGTGCGCCATCGTCTGCGCAAACAGGGTCTTGCCGCTTCCCGTGGGGCCGATCAGGAGGATATTGGATTTTTGCAGCTCCACGTCGGACTCGCCGCCGTGGAGGATGCGCTTATAGTGGTTGTATACCGCCACGGACAGAGAAATCTTTGCCCTGTCCTGACCGACGATGTACTCGTCCAGCGCGGCTTTTATCTGACGGGGCTTCGGGATGTTCTCCGCCGTCAGCCGCGACGCGCCGACGCGTTCCGCCGCGGGGGTCTCGTCGATAAAATCGTCCTCGTCCAGAAAATCGTCGCCGATGATATTTTCACACAGGCGCACGCACTCGTCGCAGATGCACCCGTCCTTGCCGGTTATAAGCCGTCCCACCTGGGTCTGGGATTTGCCGCAGAAGCTGCAGCGCAGTTTTTTATCGCCGTCTCTCGGCATGAGCAGTTACCTCTTACCTTTTATAAATGACCTTGTCGATAAGGCCGTATTCCTGAGCCTCCTCGGCCGTCATGAAGTTGTCCCGCTCGCAGTCGGCGGTCACAGTCTCGATGGGCTTTCCCGTGTTGGCGGCCAGAATCTCGTTCATGCGCTTTTTGATAATCTCCAGCCGGCGCAGATGGATGGCCATATCCGTTATCTGACCCTGGGTTCCGGCGGAGGGCTGATGTATCATGATCTCCGCGTTCGGAAGCGCAAGACGCTTTCCCTTCGCACCGGCGGAGAGCAAAAACGCGCCCATGGACGCCGCCATGCCGATGCAGATGGTGGACACGTCGCATTTTATATACTGCATGGTATCGTAAATGGCCATGCCCGAAGTCACCGATCCGCCGGGGCTGTTGATGTAAAACTGCACGTCCTTGTCGGGATCCTGCGCCTCCAGATAGAGAAGCTGAGCCACAACAAGGGAGGCCGTGGTGTCGTTTACCTCCTCCGAGAGCATGACGATGCGGTCGTTCAGAAGGCGGGAGAAGATATCATAGGAACGCTCCCCCCGGGAGGTCTGTTCCACAACATAAGGCACTAAACTCATAAAAAATTCTCCTTTCCACGGTAAAAGCCTATCCAAATTTTCCCTCTGTTATTCCGCGTCCTTGTCCTCCGCGGGTTTTTCCGCGGATTTTTTCGGGGCCGCTGTTTTCCTGGCTGCGGGCTTTTTCGCGGGCGCTTCCTCTGCGGCGGGGGCGCTCTCCGCCTTCTTCGCCGCGGCGGACTTTTTGGCCGCAGGCTTTTTCGCCGGCGCGGGCTTCTCTGCCGGAGCCTCCTCTGCGGCAGGCTCCTCTGCGGCGGGCTCGTCCTCCGGCTCCGTGGGGATACCGGCGTTAAAGATAATCTCCGCGGCGCGGCGGGCCTTGATGTCCCCCACGATGGCGGATTCCGGCACGGCGCTCTTCACCGTCTCAAGCTCCGTGTCATACTGATCGGCAGCCTTTTGGTATTCCTCTTCGATGTCCTCGGCGCTGACCTCGATGCCCTCAGCCGCAGCCACCGCGTCAAGCAGGAGCTCCGTCTTCACCCGGCGTTCCGCCGTGGGGCGGCACTGCTCGCGGAAGGCCTTCAGATCCATGCCGGTATATTGCAGATAGGTCGCCAGATCCAGACCGTTTACCTGCAGGTTCTGGTCGTACTCGCGGATCATGCTGTCTATCTGCTCGGCCACCATGGCGTCGGGTATCTCCGCGGTGATGTCGTCCCCCGCCTTTTCAATGAGCGCGGACTGGTAATCGGCCTCGGCGCTGTCCTTTTCGGATACCTCGATGCGGGCGCGCAAGGCGTCACGGTACTCCGCAAGCGTATCAAATTCCGACACATCCTTGGCGAACTCGTCGTCAAGATCCGGCATGATCTCCTCTTTTACCTCGTTTACCTTCACGTGGAAGACCGCAGCCTTGCCGGCCAGATCCTTCGCGTGGTAATCCTCGGGGAACGTGACGTTTATGTCTTTCTCCTCGCCGGCGCTCATGCCTACGACCTGCTCCTCGAAGCCGGGGATGAAGGTGCCGGAGCCGAGGATAAGGGCCGAGCTTTCCGCCGAGCCGCCCTCGAACGCCGCGCCGTCCACCGTGCCCACATAGTCGATGATGGCCGTATCGCCGTCTCCGGCGGGGCGATCCGCCGTCACGATCCGGGCGTTGCGGCGGCGCATTTTCTCCAGCTCCGCGTCGACCTGCTCGTCGGTGACCTCGACGGTCGCTCTGGGCGCTTTGACGCCCTTATACTGACCCAGCGTGACCTCGGGCCAGACGGCGGTCAAAAAGGAAATGGTGAGCTCCTTTTCATCGGACACGTCCGTTTCCTTTATCTCCGCGTTGCCGACGGCACGGAGCCCCTCCTGCTCCACGGCAAATTTAAGCGCCTTCGGCGCAAGCTCATCGATCGCGTCATCATAAAACACGTCCTTGCCGTACATGCCCTCGATGACCATGCGGGGGGCTTTGCCCTTGCGGAAGCCCTGAACGAATATTTTGTTCTTGTTTCTCCGATACACCTCGTTGATGGCGGCCTCAAATTCGGCGGCGTCGCACAGCACATCGAAGGAAACGGTGCTTTTTTCTTTCTTTTCAACATTCTTGACGATCATGGCGGTTTCTCCTTCCAATATTACACGGGGTCGCAGAAAAATTTTATATCCAAACGACTTGTAAAAAATCGTACAATCGTATAATAATTACCCATTTGTAAAAAAAAGTCAAGTAATAAACATTTATTTGTAAAAAGAAAAGTCATCAAGTAATAATGACACATTTGCGAAAAATAGTCAAGTCCGCCAGTTAGCGGCTATTATATCAGGTGTCACAGGATTTTACAAGGCTTGAAAAATACGCCGTCGGCCGACACGCACATGTGCCGCGTGCGCTCCCAGTACCCGTTGAAAGCAAGGCGCAGGCTCTCCGCATGGAGGTGGCCGCTGCAGCAGACCTTTACGTCATACTGCCGCAGGAGCGTCAGGATCTCCGAACAGGCGTACTCTCCGTACCGCGGCGGATAATGGAGGAACACATATTTGTCCCGCTCTCCCGCCGCTCTCAACGACGCCTCCAGGCGCATGGCCTCCCGCTCGATGAGCTTTTTGTCATGGCTCACGCCCCGGGACTGCTCGTAAAACCAGCCCCGGGTACCGCAGACGGCGGCGTCGTCGCCGTAAGGATAGGCGTTATTGTGCAGGAAAGACATGGTCGTGAAGCCATGCTTTTCAAAAAAAGCGGTCATCTTTGTCATAGATGTCCACCAATAGTCGTGATTGCCCTTCACCAGTATCTTCCGTCCCGGCAAGCTCTCGATAAAGCGGAAATCCTCCAGCGCCTCGTCCAGACTCATGCCCCAGCTCAGATCCCCGCACAGCACGCATACGTCCTCCGGCTCCAGCGCGGAAAAACCGTCCTTGATTTTTTCGACATAATTTTCCCAGCGCGGGCCAAAGACGTCCATGGACTTATTCGCCGTCAGCGACAGATGAAGATCGCCTATGGCATAAAGTGACATTGCATAATCGCCTTTCTTGCGCAGATACTAGCTGCGAGGTGATGGATGTGGATAAGAGATGTGACTGTAACGGCCAGGACTGCATCAGCGGTGTTTGCTGCAATGTGGAAAACTGCTTGCATCACGCCAAGGGCGACATTTGCACCGCCGGCCATATCGATGTCAAGAATGAATCTGCCGTAACGAAAGCGGAAACCTTCTGCGGCACATTCACTCCTGTGGACACCTGGCAATAAGGGCGTTGCCTCAAAGGGGCGGCTTTTGAGCCGCCTCTACATAGTCTTACGCCAGAAACTCGTCCACGGCCTTTTCCATATCCGCTGCGGATACCCAGCCTTCAAACCGCACGGGCTTTTTTGCAGCCGCCGCCAGCGGCGCGGGCGCGGGAACGCCCGTTGCCGCGGTCAGCTCGTCCATAAGCGCCGGGCCGGACTTGTCCGTTTTCACGCCGATGGCCTCCAGCACCGCGCCGCCGAATTTGAACGGGCTGGCGGTGGATACGACGACACAGGGGACGTCCTCGCCGGTTTTTTCCCGGTGATCCTTCAAAACGCGGCTGGCTACGGCGGTATGGGTATCGATAAGATAGCCGTCCTTCCACAGCCGGGCGATCTCCTCCCGGGATTCGGCGTCGCGGCAGAAGCCGCCGGTGAAATCGGCGCGTATGGCCTCCATGACCGCGCCGGACACCTCGTACCGCCCCTCGGCAGAGAGCTTTTGCATATAGCCGGACACGAGCGCCGCGTCGCGCGTCACGCAGTAAAGGAGCCTCTCCAGATTCGACGACACGAGGATGTCCATGGACGGCGAGCCGGTGAGGTAAAACGGCCGGTTCTTGTCGTAAACGCCGGTGTCGATGAAGTCCGTCAGGACGTTATTGTCGTTCGACGCGCAGATGAATTTCCGCACGGGCAGCCCCATCTTTTTGGCAAACCACCCGGCGAGGATGTTTCCGAAGTTCCCGGTGGGGACGCAGAAATCTATCTCGTCGCCGAGGGATATCCCCCCTGCGTTCACATAGTCGCAGTAGGCGGAGAAATAATAGGCGATCTGCGGCACGAGCCTGCCCCAGTTGATGGAGTTTGCCGAGCTTAAAAAGAACCCCCGCGCGGAGAGCCTTTCCGCAAAGTCCGCGTCGCCGAAGATACGCTTTACGCCGGTCTGGGCGTCGTCGAAATTCCCCTCCACGGCGACGACGTTTACGTTGCCGCCCTCCTGCGTGGCCATTTGCAGCCGCTGCATCTCGGACACGCCGCCTTTCGGGTAAAACACCATGATGCGCGTGCCGGGAACGTCCTTAAAGCCCTCCAGCGCGGCCTTTCCCGTGTCGCCGCTGGTGGCCACGAGGATGCTGGCCGTGCGCGTCTCCCCGTTTTTCGCCAGCGACGCGGTGAGAAGCCTCGGCATGATTTGCAGCGCCATGTCCTTGAAAGCGCAGGTGGGCCCGTGCCACAGCTCCAAAACGGCGGTTCTGCCGTCGAGGATATGGAGCGGCGCGATCTCCGGGCAGTCGAAATTATCCGCATAGGACGCCTCGGCGGTATCCGTCAGCTCCTTTTCGGAAAATTCCTCCAGAAAAAGCCCCAGAACCTTCACCGCCCGCCGGCGGTAATCCGCCGCGCAGAGCGCGCGGATAAAGTCCGCGTCCACCTTCGGCGCTTCGGCGGGGACATACAGCCCGCCGTCCGGGGCAATGCCCCGGATAATGGCGCGGGAGGCCGACACCCCGCCGCGTCCCTCTCTCGTGCTTACATAGTTCATAGCTGATACGCATCCTCTATATGATGTATTTCCGGCTTCCGGGTCGCAAGCCCCTCAGGGGCGTAGACCTCGATAACGTCGAAGCGCGGCTGGAGCTCCGTCCGATTCGCCGAAAGCCACCGCTCCGCCGCCCGGATGACCCGGCTCTGCTTTGCCGGCGTCACGAACTCCCGCGCCGCGCCGAAATCGGCGTTTTTCCGAAGCTTCACCTCGGCAAAGACCACAAACCGGCCTTTCCGGGCGATGATATCTATCTCTCCCATGCGGCAGACATAGTTGCGCCCAAGGAGCTTATAGCCCCGCTTTTTCAGCCAGGCGCAGGCCGCGTCCTCCCCGAACGCGCCGAGAAGCCGCGCGTCACCGCTTTGCCCCATAGAATTTCCTCAGAAAGGACAGACGGTGTATCTCGCACGGGCCGTATTTTTCGAGCGCGGCATAATGCGCCTTCGTGCCGTAGCCCTTGTGCCGTTCAAAGCCGTACTGCGGATATTTTTCCGCCATCTGCACCATGAGCCTGTCCCGCGTCACCTTCGCCAATATGGAGGCCGCCGCGATGCAGGCGCATTTCCCGTCCCCGCCTACGACCGCGCGGGCCGGGACGGAGATGCCCCGCGTGGTGTTCCCGTCAACAAGGGCAAGCTCCGGCGCGGGAGAAAGCCCCGCGATGGCGCGATCCATGGCAAGCAGCGCCGCGGACAGGATATTCAGCTTTTCTATCTCCTCCACCGAGGCAAACGCCACCGCGCAGCTCACTGCCTTTTCCCGAATCCGGTCATACAGCTCCTCGCGCTTTTTGGCTGTCAGCCGTTTGGAATCGTCAAGCCCCGGCAGCCCGCACCCCTCCGGCAGTATCGCCGCCGCCGCGCACACCGGCCCGGCCAGCGGGCCGCGCCCGGCCTCGTCCACGCCGCATATGAGCTTTACGCCCTCGCGGTGGAGCCCGGCTTCCATGGCAAACAGGGCGTCAAGGTCTTTCAAGGCTTATCCTCCCCAGCTTCCCGCCGCGGAACTCGTCGAGCAGCACGGCGGCCATGCGTTCGGTGTTCACCTCGCCCCGGGCCATAAGAAAGCCCCGCGCCCGGGCGCAGGCCTCCAAAAGCTCCCATCCCTGAGCGTCCGGCGGCGTCTCGACCCCGTACCGCGCGGGCACGGCGCCGGGATAATCGTCCCGCAAAACCACAAGCAGCCGCGCCGCCAGATCCTCCAGATCCATCACGTCGTCCTTCACCGCGCCGGTGAACGCAAGGCGCAGACCGACGGCCTCGTCGTCGAATTTCGGCCATAAAATGCCCGGCGTGTCCAGAAGCTCCAGATGGTCGTCAACGGTTATCCACTGCTTCCCCCGCGTGACGCCGGGGCGGTCGGACACCGCCGCCGTTTTCCGGCCGGACAGCTTATTGATAAACGTGGATTTCCCCACGTTGGGGACGCCCGCGACCATGACGCGCATGGTCCCCTGCTTCCGGCGCACCGCGCGCAGCGCCTGAGAAAAATTTTTGACCCCCCGCCCGGAGCGGGCGTCGCATTCCATAAAGGCCACGCCGTTTTTCCTGTAATGCTCCCGCCACAGCGCGGTCACGGCGGGGTCGGCCTGATCGGCGCGGTTGAGGATGAGCAGCCGCGGCTTCCGCCCGGCGATGATACCGTCCAGATCCGGGTTCCGGCTGGCGCGCGGGATGCGGGCGTCCGCCACCTCGCACACCACGTCCACGAGTCCGAGACTGTCCTGCATCATGCGCTGGGCCTTTTTCATGTGGCCGGGGAACCATTGTATATCCGCCATCAGTAATCGTAGCCGTAGATAGCGCCCGCCTTGCTGAAGGGCAGCAGACGGAACACCACCTTCCCCATGATATAGCGGGTGTCGATACAGCCGATCGTCTCCCGGCGGCTGTCGGTCGAGTCGTTGCGGTTATCGCCCATGACAAAGACGCAGTTTTCCGGCACGGTGACCGGCCCCACGAAATCCTCCTGGTCGTAGGTCGGCGCGTTTATGTAGGGCTCGTCCAGCGCCTCGCCGTCGATATACACGATGCCGTTTTCAAAGTCGATGTCGATCGTCTGCCCCGCCACCGCGACGATACGCTTGACGATGGGCTCCGGCCGGAACGTGTCCTTTCGCAGGACGACGATATCGCCCTGCTCGTACTCCCCGGCAAGGCGGGTGATGATGATCTTGTCCCCCTCCACCAGCGTCGGGTACATGGAGCTGCCTACCACGTCGATCACCCGCGCGAAAAACACGAACAGCAGAACGCAGCATATGAGCGAAACGATCACGCACTGGATCCATTCGTAGCTCTCTTTATATGGGCTTACCGGCTTGTCTTCCTCCTCGGCCGCCGGATCGTTCTTCTTTTTCCTCACAGTCTGTAACTCCCCCTGTCGAAGCGGCGTCAAACGCCGTCGCTGTTATCGCCGGGCGGCCGGTCAAACGCGGCCGCTATCTGGTTATTATACTATATCGCGCCTTCATTTGCAACACAAAGCTTCCGCCGTTTGCGGCCCGTTCAAAAAAGCAGGAGGCGTCTGCCTCCTGCTTATACTGTCAGGCTCGTATCAGCCCCGGCGCTTTTTGGCGGATATGACCGCGCCGCCCGCGCCAAGACACAAAAGACCGAACACCGCGGCCCACAGGGCGCAGCCGCTGCCGTCGCCGGTGGCGGGCGCGCGGCCCTTTTT
>CAZEXC010000017.1:0-2380 GCA_964516625.1 uncultured Oscillospiraceae bacterium
CCCTCCTTGGAGAATAAATCCCTGTCTTCATGCGATAAAACGGGGAGCCGCCCTTCGGGGCGGCTCCTGCATGATCTGTCGAAAAAACGGCTTCCGCGCCGCCTTTGCCCGAGGAGGGCAGCCTCCCCGTCCTATGGCATGGCGCGCGTCAAATAAGCTTCAGGATCTCGTCCAGCAGCGCGTCGGCGGCGGCATCCTTGCTTTGCAGCGGCAGCTCCCGCACGCTCTCGCGGCTGATCAGGGTCAGCGCGTTCGTGTCCGTCCCGAAGCCCGCGCCGGGCGTCTTTACATTGTTGGCCGCGATCAGGTCGAGATTTTTTCTTTCCAGCTTTCTGCGGCTGTTTTCCAGCATGTTTTCCGTCTCCATGGAAAAGCCGCACAGGATCTGCCCCGGGCGCTTGCGCTCTCCCAGCAGGGCGAGGATATCACAGGTCCGTTCCAGTGGGAGTGACAACTCCCCGTCCGTTTTTTTCAGCTTGTTTTCCGCCACGGACGCGGGCCGGTAATCCGCCACGGCGGCGGCCTTGATGACGATGTCCGCGTCCCCGGCGCGGCTCATGACGGCGTCGCACATCTCCTGAGCTGTGGTGACGTCTACCACGTCCATATACATGGGGCGGGGAAGGGCTACCGGGCCGGAAATCAGCGTGACCGCCGCGCCGCGTCGGCTGGCGGCGGCCGCCACAGCATAGCCCATTTTGCCGGTGGAATAGTTTGTGAGGTAGCGTACGGGGTCAAGCGCCTCGCGGGTGGGCCCGGCCGTTACCAGCACGCGCTTTCCGGCCATATCCTTTTCATGGGCCAGAGCGTGCAGGCATACCTGCGTCAGCTGCTCCGGCTCGGGGAGCTTTCCCTTCCCCACGGCGCCGCAGGCAAGGCGGCCGGAGGCCGGCTCCACGATCTCCCAGCCATAGCCCCGGAGGATGTTCAGGTTATCCTGCGTCACGGGGTTTTCATACATCCTCGTATTCATGGCGGGGGCGGCCGCCTTGGGGCAGCCGCAGGCCAGCACGGTGGTGGTGAGCATGTCGTCCGCCAGACCGTGGGCCAGCTTTGCCAGAATGTTGGCCGTGGCCGGGGCGATGAGCACAAGATCCGCCTCGTCGGCTATGGACACATGAGCCACGCTGTGTTGGAAATTGCGGTCAAAGGTATCCACCAGCGCTCTGCGGCTTGTGAGCTGCTCAAAGGTGACGGGCGTGACGAACCTCGCGGCGTTTTGCGTCATGATGACCTGCACGTCGGCATGGAGCTTCACCAGAGCCGAGCAAAGCGCCGCCGCTTTATAGCAGGCGATGCCGCCGGTGACGCCGAGAACGATATGTTTTCCGTTTAGCATAAAGAGCCTCCGAACCGGGTAGAATCGTTTTCTGTATGATAGCATAGGGCGGGGCGAAAAGCAAAAGAATTTATATTGCACATTTTGCGGTATGAGAGTATAATGGCTCCGCCGCGCGGGCCTGCGCCGGGCGGCATTATCAAGAGCGCGGCCAAGGCTCTGAAGCAGGAATAAGGGGGGACAGCCCATGGTTCTGGCGATCGACGTCGGCAACACCAATATCGTCCTGGGCGGCATGGAGGATGGGAAACAGGTGTTTTCCGCCCGCTGTGCCAGCGACCGAAGCAAAACGGAGGATGAGTATGCCCTGATCCTTCGGGGCATACTGGCCATGCACGGTATAAAGCCCGACGAGATCGAGGGCGGCATCCTGTCCTCGGTCGTGCCGAGACTGCTGACGGTGGTGCCCCGGGCGGTAAAGCTTCTCACCGGCAAACAGCTCATGATTGTGAGCCCCGGACTGGACACCGGCCTTTCCATTGCCATGGACGACCCAAGCACCATGGGCAGCGACCTGCTGGTGGACGCGGTGGCGGCGCTGGCAAAGTACCCCGCGCCTGTCGCCATTTTCGATATGGGCACCGCCACGACGCTTTCCGTCATTTCCCGGGACGGAGTATATATCGGCGGTATGATCATCCCCGGCCTTCAGGTTTCCGTGGACGCGCTTTCGGCCAAGGCTGCACAGCTTCCTTATATCGACCTGACCCGACCGGCGGAGCTTATCGGCACCAACACCGTGGACTGTATGCGCGCCGGCGCCATTCACGGCTGCGCCGCCATGATGGACGGGCTCATTGACCGGGTGGAGGATGCGCTGGGCGAGCCGGTAAGCGCCGTTTTGACCGGCGGGCAGGGAAGTCTTGTAGCTCCCTACTGTCGGCGGGAGATACATCTGGAGCCGGAGCTTCTTATACAGGGGCTTTGGGTTTTGTACGAGCGCAACAAAAACGCGTCGTAACGCCATAAAAAATATATAATATATAAAAAACGCCCATATCACTGTGATATGGGCATTTTTTGATAATACGCGATACCCGC
>CAZEXC010000017.1:2480-6504 GCA_964516625.1 uncultured Oscillospiraceae bacterium
GCTTCCTCGTCCGCCTCGACGACGCTTTCAAAATCGGCGTCCGTTCCGTTTTGTTCGGCTTTGAGCTTCGTAATCTCGTCCTCCATGGCGGCGATGGCCGCCATAGCCTCATCCACCTGTCGGCACAACTGGACGAAATAGCTTTCGGGGTCGTCTTTATGCGTTTCGTAATACAGCTTTCCTATCTCCGTGTACAGGCGCTTTATGGCGTCCCGCTGGCCGGAGATATCCACATTCAGCTTGGCGATGCGGCTGACCTGCTTTGTCTTTTTCGCGGCGGCGTCGGCAAGAGTCTTGGCCTTGTCGGCGGCGCGGCTGGCGAAGATGCCGACCTTTTCCCTGAAATCGGACATGATGATGCCTCCTTATAAATTTTGCACAGTGATGTTTCCGGCGGCAGGGGAACGCCGCCTGTTTACTTATCGGAACTGTCCTCGTCCGCAGGCGCTTCGGGCGCGCCGTCTTTTTCCTCCGCGGGGATTTCCGCCTCCGCGGGATGAACGCCTTCGGCGGCGGGCGCTTCCGCGGCCAGCGCCGCGACCTTGTTGACCCAGAGATTTTCCGGCGTGGCTTTCCTGCTTTTCCGAAGGATAAGCATAAGCGCAACAGAGGCGACGCAGGTAACGGCAGCCAACAACTGAGACACACGGACGTCGCTGGCGCCTATGTACAGCGAGTCGGTGCGCAGGCCCTCGATCCAGACGCGGCCCAGGCCGTACCATGCGAGGTAATACAGGAAATACTGGCCGTCAAATTTGCGCGTGGTTTTTTTGGAGATGATATGCAGGGCAATAAAGCCCGCGAGGTTCCACAGGGATTCGTACAAAAACGTGGGATGGACGTAGATGGTCTCGCCGTTCAGGGTGAGCCCCATGCGGCAGAAGATGTCCGTTTCATAGCCGTAAGCCTCGCGGTTCATGAAATTCCCCCAGCGGCCGACGAGCTGGCCGATAAGAAGGCCGAAAGCCGCCACATCCAGCAGGGCGGGGAGGGATATCTTTTTGACCCGGCATACGACCGCCGCCGTTATGATCGCGGCGATGATGCCGCCATAGATGGCAAGACCGCCCTCCCAAATTTTCAGCATATCCACGAATGTCTCGTAATGGCCGTAGAAAATCACATAATATATGCGCGCGCCTATGATACCCAGCGGCACCGCGAACAGCAGCACATCCGTCAGATCGTCGGCATTTATGCCGAAAGAGGGGCAGCGGCGATAGCAATACGTCACCGCCAGCAGGAAGCCGCAGGCGATGATGACGCCGTACCAGTAAAACGTATGGCCGAAAAGGGTGAAGCTGTTCGGCGGGCAGATGGACCAGTTTCCCAGCATCGGGAAAGAAATGGCGGCAGACGACATATTTTCAGTCCTCCTTGGGATAGATCACGGACATGGCCATACGCTCGGGCGTCAGATGCTCCCGCACCCAAGCCGCGGCGTCGCCGCAGGAGATATTCTCCATGAGCGCAAAGGCGTCCAGCGGCTGGAAGCCGGCAAAGCAGCCCTCCGCCATACTCACGGCAAGGCCGCGGAAACTCGACAGAGAGCGGATGCGGCTCCCGTAGCAGGCCCTTTTCTGGCGCTCGAAAAGCGCGGGATCAAAGCCGTTTTCCGACACCCGCCGTATCTCCTCGCTCAGCGCCGCGAGAACGTCCCGCGGATCCTTTGAGGTCTCGCCCTCGAATACCACGACGCCCTGCCCGGCGGCAAAGTCGATATCGCTGTCGAAGGTGGCGTTCAAAAGGCCGTCGCTGTAATGTTTTATATAAAACGGGGAACTGCTGCCGCACAGACAGCGCAGCGCAAGCCCCGCCGTTATCCGCTCCCGCAGAGCCGCGTCGCCGGTCTTCATGGGGCCGAGCTTCGCGCCGAGCATAAAGACAGGCGCGGAGACCTCCATGTGCGCCTCGGTCAGCGCCTGCACAGGCTCCAGACTCTCCGCCTCGCCGTAATCCCGGCCGGGGCGCTCCGCGCCCTCCGGCGTCAAAATCTCCCGGGCAATGCGCTCTACCGATCCCGGGTCCGCGTTTCCCACGACGCACAGCGCCATGTTCGACGGGTGGTAGAACACCTTGTGGCAGTCGTACAGCACCTGAGGGGTTATCTCCGCGATGGACTCGACCGTCCCCGCCACGGAATCCCGCAGGGGGCTGCTGGCGAAGAGGGCTTTCATGAGGTTCGTATAGACCGCAAAGCCGGGATTGTCGTCATACATACGGATTTCCTGAGCGATGATGCCCCGCTCCTTATCGACGCTCTCCTGCGTGAAATAGGGGACGGACACGAAGGACAGGAGCGTCCGCAGGTTTTCCTCAAACCGTCCGGCGCATTCAAAATGGTAGGCGGTCATGGCCTCGGAGGTAAAGGCGTTCGGGTTCGCCCCGGCGGCGTTGAGCACCATGAGGGCGTCGCCGTCCGGCATGTCGAACATTTTATGCTCGAGATAATGCGCCACGCCCGCCGGGGTGTCTATCGTTCTGCCGCCGAGACTGAAGCGCCGGTCCGCGCCGCCGTAGTTCGCGGCAAAGACCGCGAACGTCTTGCGGTAGCCGGGCTTGGGCACAACGTAAATCGGAAGGCCGTTTGAAAGCTCGGCGGTATAAAGCGTCTCGCCGACGGCGGTGTAATCAGTTCTGTTCATGGTCGTCCTCCGCGCTTCCCCGCATGAAATATACCATATCGCACCGGACGGAGCCCGCGATCTCCATCACGTCCCGGACGGTCACGTCCTCTATCAGCGCGGCCAGCTCATCCGGCCCGTATTCCAGACCGAGGATGTTCTGCTTCATCCAGAAATCCTCAAGCTCTCCGGCGCTGTCGGCTTTTGAAAGCAGGTCGCCGGAAAGGGAAATCTTTGCCGCGGCCAGCTCCTCCTCCGTGATATCCCCGGCGCGCACGGCGTCGAGCTGGCGGAATATCTCCTCCAGCGCTTTTTCGTAGTTTTCCTGCTCAATGCCGCTGATGACGAGCATGACGCCCTTGATGATATCCACGCCGGAGCTCGCGTAATAGCAGAGGCTGAGCTTTTCCCGCACGTTCATGAACAGCTTGGAGGACACGCCTCCGCCGAAAACGGCGTTCATCACGCGGATGGCGGGGATATCCGGCTGCTCCATGCACTCGCCGAGGCGGAAGCCGACGGCAAGCTTTCCCTGCGTCACGTCCATGGTCTCCGTGAAGTAACGCGGCTGCGCCTCCAGCGTGTTCATGCGCACGTCCGTGCCGATATCCTCCGAAAGCTCGCCCCGGGGCAGGGAGATGAATCCGTCGCGGATGGCTTCCTCCACCCGGCCGGGCTCCGCCGTGCCGCAGTAAAATATCTCTATCGGGGCGGCGGCGATGAGCTGTCTGTATTGTTTTGTAAGGGCCACATACCCGATCCTCTCCGCCGTCTCGACCGTACCGAGGATATCGACGGCATAGTCCTCCGCCGCGCACATAAGCTCCGTCAGACGGTAGCTGCTGTAGGCAATCTTGTCGTTTACGCGGGCGCGAATGTCCTCCAGAAGCTTTTCCTTTTCGCTTTCCACATATTGGGGCAGGAGCAGGCCGCCCCGCGTGTTGGGATACAGGAGCACTTCCCCCAGAAGCGCAGCCATGTCGCCGAGCAGGCTCTCGCGGCCTTCGGGGAGATAGGCGTCGTCCACAAAGCTGGCGTAAAAGCCCACGGCCTGTATCTCCCCGTACTTGCGGGAGATGGGCTCGAGCTTTGCCCCGTAAAGGCTGTCCAGCCGGCTGGCCAGAGCGTCCATGTCCCCGTAATGGACGGTCCCGCGGCGCAGGACGCTGGGGATCAGGGTGTTTTGAGACGCCTTCTCCCGGCACAGCCGCGTCAGCAGGTTCACACTCAAAAGCCCGGTCTTGAATTTATCAGTCTGCAGGCAGGTGAGGAACACCCCCGGCAGGATTTCTTTTCGCGTCTGGCGCACAGAGATCACCCCGTAATCACATTCCATTGGTAAGCTTTCCCCTATTGTAGCATATTTTTCCGCTTTTGAATATGACATTATTGTGAACTAT
>CAZEXC010000017.1:6604-11543 GCA_964516625.1 uncultured Oscillospiraceae bacterium
ATGCCGACGGGTATCGGCGGCGCACGCCGCAGCTTTATTCTGCCCGCTTTTCAGCGCGGATCGCACCTTTTCCCAAAAAAATCTACAAAAAATAGTTACAAAAATTGTATACCCTGTTGACAGGAAGGATATCTCATGGTATGATACCGTCGAAAAGTGAATCGCTGCGATAGAGGCGCGGCGTTCATCAGTACCGCTTTGGCAAGGCAGGCAAGCCGCCGGGCGGGAAAGGGTGCGCCGCCGAAGCTTCCCGGATATGCCAGATCCGGGCTGCTGGGCCGTCGGGAAATACCCGGCGGACTGTCACAAGGTTTTGTGGAGCGCTATCAATGGCCGTTCGAGTGCCTTTCTTTTTGGCATCTGTCGAATTTCCCATGGACCGCTTGACAAGGCGGTTCATTTTTTTGCCGTCCGTCCAACCGCCGGCCCGGGCGCTCGGCAATCCTGCGGATGCCGGAAACACGAAAAAGAAAGGAAAAACCAAACATGAAAAGACTCATTTCCCTGATCCTGTGCCTGTGCATGGCCTGCGCCCTGTGCGCCTGCTCCTCCGTTCAAAACGACAGCGCGGCCGACGCAGACAACGCCCCCGCCGACGCAGCCGAAGCAGCCGACAACGCCGACGTCACCGACGCCGCCGATACCGCCGCCGAGCCTGCGGCGGAAGCGGACGCCGCCGCGGACGAGGACGCGGAGGCTCCCGCCGAGGGCGGCGAAGCTGCGGAGGATGCCGGCTCCGAAGCCATTCCCGGTCTGGAGGACGGCGTTCTGACCGTCGGCATGGAATGCACCTTCGCGCCCTATAACTGGACCCAGATGGACGACGCGAACGGCGCGGTGCCCATTTCCAACGTCCCCGGCGCTTACGCCAACGGCTATGACGTTATGATGGCCAAACGCATCTGCGAGGAATACGGATGGGAGCTGGAGATTGTCTCCAGCGCATGGGAATCCCTGACCCCCGCCGTACAGTCCGGCGACATGGACGCCAATATCGCCGGGCAGTCCATGACTGCCGCCCGCATGGCCGAGGTGGAGATGGCCGGGCCTTATTACTATGCCACCATTGTCTGCCTGACCACCGCCGACAGCCCCTATGCCTCCGCGACCTCCATCGCGGATCTGGCCGGCGGCACCTGCACCTCCCAGTCCGGCACGATCTGGTATGACTCCTGCCTGCCCCAGATCGAGGACGCGGAGATTTTGGCTCCCGCCGATACCGCTCCGGCCATGATCATGCAGCTCCAGACCGGCACCGTGGACTTTGTCTGCACCGATATGCCCACGGCTCTGGGCGCTATAGCCAAGGATTCAAACCTTGTGCTTCTTGACTTCTCCGGCACCGACGGCGACTTCCAGTTTGCCGACGAGCAGGAGCGGGACGAGAACGTGAACCTCGGCATTTCCGTCGCCAAGGGCAACACCCAGCTTCGGGACGCCATCGACGCGGTGCTTTCCACCATGAGCGAGAGCGATTTCCGCACCATCATGGACGAGGCTATCGCCATCCAGCCCGAGGTATGATCCGCAAAAACGGCCGCGTCCTCCCTCCTCGAAGCGGGGAGGGAGGATGCCCCTTTTGATGACCCGATTATGAAAGGAGTCCCGCAATGGAACGCTTCACGAAGCTCGGTCAGGATATGGTGCTGCTGTGGCAGAACTATTCCAGCGGTTATCTCAGCGGCATCAAAAACACGCTGCTGCTGGCGCTGGCCGCCACGGCCATCGGCTGTGTCATCGGCCTTATATGCGGCATTTTGAACACGATCCCCTATTCCAGAAACGATTCGGTGGTCAAGCGCTTTTTCCTAAAGCTCATCCGTGTCGTCGTGCGGATCTATGTGGAGGTGTTCCGGGGCACGCCCATGGTGCTTCAGGCGGTCTTCATTTACTACGGCCTGCCCTATTTCACCAACAACGCCGCCCGGTTTGACAGCGTGTGGGCCGCCGCTATCCTGATCGTTTCCATCAACACCGGCGCGTATATGGCCGAGTCCGTCCGGGGCGGCATCATCTCCATCGACCCCGGCCAGACCGAGGGGGCCAAGGCCATCGGCATGACCCATGTCCAGACCATGGTAAACGTCATCCTGCCTCAGGCCATCCGCAACATCCTGCCCCAGATCGGCAACAACTTCATCATCAACGTGAAGGATACCTCCGTCATGTTCATTATCAGCTTCACGGAGTTTTTCGCCTTCCATCGGTATATTACCGGGGTGAACAATATGTACTTCCCCTCCGCCGCCATCGAGATGATCGGCTATCTCACCATGACGCTGGTCGCGTCCTTCCTGCTGCGCTGGCTGGAAAAGAAAATGGACGGCTCCGACAGCTATGAGCTTGTGCAGGACGACCAGCTCACCATGACCGCCGGAACCTATAACCATCCCGACAAGGGGACGCCCTTTGACGAACAGAGCAGGGAGTTCCGGGAGCAGACGAGGCGAACCATGAAGCATGGACGCACAAGGGAGGGACGCTGATATGGGCGACACAATCCTTGAAATACGCCACCTATCCAAGAGCTTCGGCTCAAACGAGGTTTTGCGGGATATCGACTTCACCGTGGCCAAGGGGGACGTGACATCCATTATCGGAGCCTCCGGCAGCGGGAAATCCACGCTCCTGCGGTGCATAAACCTTTTGGAGACGCCTACCAGCGGCGAGATACTTTTCCATGGCCGGGACGTCACCGGCCGGAAGGTGAACGCGCCGGAATACCGCGCTCATGTGGGCATGGTGTTCCAGTCCTTTAATCTTTTCAGCAACATGACCGTGCTGGAAAACTGCATGGTCGGGCAGATAAAGGTTCTCAAAAAAAACAAAGCCGACGCCAAGCAGAGCGCCATGCACTATCTCGATAAAGTAGGCATGACGCCCTATGTGAACGCCCGGCCCCGCCAGATCTCCGGCGGCCAGAAGCAGCGCGTGGCCATCGCCCGGGCTCTTGCCATGGATCCGGAGGTCCTGCTGTTTGACGAGCCCACCTCCGCTTTGGACCCGGAGATGGTCGGAGAGGTGCTGGAGGTCATGCGTACCCTCGCCCGTGAGGGCATGACCATGCTGGTAGTCACCCACGAGATGGCTTTCGCGCGCGACGTGTCGAGCTATGTGGCGTATATGAATCAGGGCGTCATCTGCGAGCAGGGCGCTCCGAGCGCCGTTTTGGGAAATCCGCAGAAGCAGGAGACCCGCGACTTCCTCGCCCGCTTCCATCAGGGATAACGCAGACGCGAACCCTGCGGGACTTTCCTGACAAACTGCAAAAGGGGCCTGATTTTCAGGCCCCTTTTTCCTTAAAGATAAAGTATTTGCTTGCGATATAGTTGAGGATGATGACGAGGACGTTGGAGATGACCTTCCATAGAAGGCTGTTCCAGTGCATGAGATCCACGGCAAGATACATAATGACCACGTCCATGACCCCGGTCGCGAGACGGCAGCCGACGAAGGAGACAAAGTCGCGCGCCCAGCGGCGGAGGGTATTGTCCTTCTGGCCGAACACGAACAGCCGATTCGTCACGAAAGCGAACACAACGGACACGATCCACGCGATAATGGTGCTTGTGACATTGGGCCAGGACAGCATCTGGTACAGTATATAGTAGCAGACGATGTTTATCACGGTCGTGCATCCGCCGTAAAACAGATAAAGAATAATGGATCTGTACTTTTCGTAAAGCGCTTTGATCTTTTTCATATCACTTTATTTTTATGACATCCTCCCGGTTTGACTGGGAGACGATATAGTGCGGGCGGCTCTTGCATTCCAGATAGGTCTTTTCGATATATTTGCCCATGATCCCCAGAGAGAAGAGCTGGATGCCGCCGATGAAGATGATGATGCATATCGTGGAGGCCCAGCCGGCCACGGGATCGCCCATGATGAGCTTTCGCAGGACGATGAACACCAGCATGACAGCGGAAATAAAGGTCATGAATATGCCGAACCACGAGACGATGCTAAGCGGCGCCTGCGAAAAGCTGATGATGCCGTCTATGCCGTATTTGAAAAGGCCCCAGAAGCTCCATTTCGTTTTCCCGGCTACCCGCTCCACGTTGTCATAAGGCAGCCAGCAGGTATTGAACCCGATCCAGCCGAACAGACCCTTTGAGAAGCGGTTGTGTTCGCTCATGGAGACGATGGCGTCCACCATGGGCCGCTTCATAAGGCGGAAATCCCGCGCGCCGTCCACGATGTCGGCGTCGGAGATTTTGTTGATGAGCTGGTAGAATTTTCGGGCAAACCAGCTTCGTATGGGCGGCTCGCCCTTTCTTGTGACGCGGCGCGTAGCCACGCAGTCGTAATCGCCGGACTGGAGAATCGACAGCATCCGGGGCAGGAGGGAAGGGGGATCCTGCATATCCGCGTCCATGACGGCGATATAGTCGCCGCGCGCGTTGCAGAACCCGGCGTACATGGCGGACTCTTTGCCAAAATTACGGGACAGGGAGAGATAGACGACATGCTCGTCCTTTTCGCCCAGCTCCTTTAAAAATTCGAGCGTGCCGTCCGAGGAGCCGTCGTTTATAAACAGCAGCTCGTATGCCTCGCCAATATCGCTCATGACCCGGGAAAGTTCCTCGTAGAAGACGGGCAGTGCTTCCCGCTCGTTAAAGCAGGGAACGATGACAGATAACATGGGACTCCTCCTTTATGGGGAGACAGGATGTAATGGGTTGGGATGAGGTAGAAATGGCGCAGCCTTGCGGCTGCGCCACAAAATATTCAAGACTGTTAATATACGCTGATGACGACCTCGGAGCCGTCGGCGTATTTCAGGCAATAGACGGTAAAGCCGTCATAGTACAAAAGCCCGTCCTCGCCGTCTGCGACAAGGCAACTGGTGGTATACGCCGAGGAGTTGGGCGATCCGATAGCGGCATACAGCGCGCTGGTGCTTTCGCCTATCATCCCCTCCGCCACGGACATTTT
>CAZEXC010000017.1:11643-23771 GCA_964516625.1 uncultured Oscillospiraceae bacterium
CGGCATACAGCGCGCTGGTGCTTTCGCCTATCATCCCCTCCGCCACGGACATTTTATCCTGCGTGGGCGCGGAAGTGGCGTCGGACGTCGTATTGGACGTATTGTTGGAATTGGTGTTGGACGTGGTATTGGAGGTGGTGTTAGAAGTAGTATTGGAAGTAGTATTGGAAGTAGTGTTGGAAGTAGTGTTGGATGTGGTGCCGGTGGCCGCAGCTTCCTCCTCCTGCTGGTCTTCCTCCTGCAGGTCTTCCTCTGTCTTATCCTCTTCCGCCGGTTCCTCCTCCTCGGGCTCCTCCAAATCTTCCTCGGGTTCTTCCGTGGGCTCGGGCGTATCCGTCGCCGGCGCCATGGTAGCGGAGAGCTCGGCTGTGGAGGCGCTGTCACTGCCGCTGCCGCAGGCAGCGCAGAGCGCCAGAAGCATGCTCATCATGAGCAGAAGCGAAAAAGCTGTTTTTTTCATTGCGGTTGTATTCTCCTTTGGTAAATCATATTTCAGTGGTCACGACGGGAAGGTGTACCACACATTGGCATCTTTATTGGTATAGGACGTGACCGACTCGCTGCTCAGCGTCTGGTCGAACAGGTTGCGGTAAATCTTACCGGAGGAATAGTACCCGCTCAGGTAGCCCCATTCTATTTCCACGTCGGAGATATGCCAGACGCCGTTCCACTGGATCATGTTCCAGCAGTGGATGCTGTTGGTCCAGATACGACCGACTACAAGATATGTCTGGAACCCGAGCCGACGAGCCACGTAATGATACGCCGACGCCCACTCGTAGCACCGGCCGTAGCCGAGGGAGTACATCTGCTTGGCGCAGGAAATGAAGTCCTTGATGTGGCTCTGACGGTTGTACCGCGCAGGGCTGAAAACCAGACCGACGGGTCTGTAACTGAAGGGGCTTTTTCCATAGGTCACACCGTTTACGGTCGTGTTATAGTATGAACCCTCGCCGCCGCGGATATAATAGTATGCCTTCAGAAGCTTCTGCTCCTGCGTCAGGGAGGTGCTGTTGATAAACGATTTTACAACATTCCACACATATCCGTCAAGGGTGGAGTCGCTGGAGGTATACGCGCAGTTCGTTCCGAAGTAAAGATACCCGATCCATTGATCCGTGGCAAGGGAGTAGTCCGACTGGACGTAATACATGTTGTTGTTGTATTCGTAGGTCTTGCCTGCCAGATCCACCGTTTTGGGGGTGCTGGTGGCGCTGGAATAGGCAACGCCGGAGGTCGCTATCGTGTAGGCGTTGGCAGCCAGATAGTTCTTGCCGCCCAGCGATACCACGCCCGCGGTGAGATCGTGGCGGAGGGCATAACCGGCGGAGTCTGCCCAATAGCCCGCGCCGCTTACGACGGTAAGACCCGCCGAAAAGTATTTCGGCGTATTCGTGGACAGATCCCAGTAGAAATAGTACGAGCCGATGCGCTGCACGCCGTTGGAAAGGGCGGTCGAGCCCTTGGATGTCACGGCATAGCCGGGCTTGGAGCTGAGATCGACGGTCGCCGAATAGCCCGCGCCGGCGGCGTAAAGGTAGTACCCGTTTATCTTGTTGATGCCCGCCGAGAGATATGTCGGCTGGCCGTTTGCGTCGATATAGCAGAAGACGCTTCCGCACTGGTGGACGCCGGAGGACAGGCCGGTGCTTTCGATATCGTAGTCTGTCCATGCCTCGCTGCCGGAGCTTGTCGAATATTTGTGGCCGACGGAGGCCTCTATCACGTCGTAATAGTACCATGACGTTGACGAGGAGAGCGTCACGTCAAGATAATGGAGTATGCCCGTTCCGCTGTCGATCGTGCTGCTGTCCGCAGAGCGATCCAGCACGCGGTTCACGATGACCACGGCCTCGGCGCGGGTGATGGAGTTATTCGGACGGAAGCTGCCGTCCGTGTAGCCGTTGAGCCAGCCCTGCGCTGTCGCGGCAAGGATATAGCTCTTGCCCCAGTGGCCGGAAATATCCGTGAAGCTGCCGTCCGAGCCGGTCACGCCGGTCAGGGTCACGAGCATTTTGACAAATTCGGCGCGGGTGACGCTGTTGCCGGGCTGGAAGGTGCCGTTGTCGTAGCCGTTCAAAACGCCGTAGGATGCGAGGGCCTTCACGGCATTATAGTAGTAAGCGCTGCTGGACACGTCGGAAAACGTGCAGTTGTAAGGGCCGCTCTCCGTGTTGTCCTCAAGAAGCTGGTAAAGGATATAGGCCGCCTGCCCGCGGGTGAGCGAAGACGTCGGGCTGAAGCAGGCGTTCCCCGTGCCGTTTATGTAGCGGTAATGCTCGGTGGTGTTCAGCTCCGGCATATACCACGCGTAATAAGATACGTCAGCCGTCACCGCGGCGGAGGCCGGGTCGGCCGCGCTGCCGCTGGCGTCGGCCCAGACGGAGATCGCTTTGCCGGAAGAACCTTTTTCGGGCACCGCCGCCGGGGAAGCGCCCGAGGCCACAGACTCCGTGCTGAGGACGGTCCCGTCGCTGTCATAGTAGGTGACGGTATACGCGCCGACGCTGCCGCCCTCTACGCCGTACAGCGAGGCGGACATACTGGTCTGCTCCGCTTCTTCATCCACGCCTGTGATCTCGCCTGTGCCCTCGTCCGTGACCGCCGCTGTCGTGTTGGCGGAGACGTCGTCCGTCGGCGCGGGGCTGGCGGTGACATTTTCGAGGATATTTGTCGGAGAGATGTTCGACGCCTCGCTGTTGTCGGCTACGGCGGCGGTGATGACCTCTTCCTCCGCTTCCTCATCCTCGCCGGCGGCCAGGGCGGGAAGTGCAAATATAGACAGGCTTATGGCGGATACCAGAAGCAGGCTCATCCATCTTATGCAGGTCTTTTTCATGGCGTCTCCCTTCTTTAGAGTCTCTATTCCGGCGGATATGCTCCGCGTCAAAAGCAGTTTTTTGCTATACTTCGAGGATAATTATATTAAAAGTGTTCCGGCCTGTCAAGTGCCGGAAATCCCATATTTTTCCAATTGGGACTGGATTTGGTTTACATATCTTGCCGCGGATCAATATCTTGTGGTATAATGAAAAAAACAGGACTAGCTATCCCCCAAAAAAATTCATAAATTTTTCAAAAAAATTACAAAAAATTACGAAGCGGGTACGGATATATGAGAAAATACGCCTCCAAACGGATCATACTGCCGCTTTCCTTCCTGCTGCCCGCGGCCGTTATGGCGGCGGTGTTCGCGCTGTGCGGCATCGCGCCCTTCGGTACAGGCACCCTCGGCGTCATGGACATGTCCCACCAGTACCTGTCCTTTCTCTGCGGCCTGCGGGATATCCTTTCAGGCAGGGCAAGCATCCTCTATCTTCCCAGCATGTGTCTGGGCGGCAATATGCTGGGCGTGGCGGCCTATTACCTCACGAGCCCGCTGAATCTCATTACCTGCCTGTTTCCCCGGGAGAGCATGTATCAGGCGGTGAGCCTGCTGTATTTCCTGCGGGTGGGGCTGTGCGGCCTTACGATGTGTATTTATTCCGGCCGGCGGCACGGCTACGGCCTGTGGTGCCTCGTGCCGTCCATGGCCTATGCGTTCATGGCCTATATGGTCGCTTACAGCTTCAACTATCTGTGGCAGGACTGCGTCGTGCTCCTGCCTGTCGTCGCGCTGGGCATCGTGCGCCTGTGCCGGGAGCGCCGCCCATGGCTGTATATCATCTCTCTGGCGGGGGCGCTGTACCTGAACTTTTATATCGGCTATATCCTTTGCCTTTTCTCCGTCCTGTTTTTTCTGTATGAGCTTTTCTCCGTCCCGAAGGCGGAGCGCCGGACGCCCTGGCGCACGGTGGGGAGCTTCGCCCTGTCGAGCCTTGCCGCCGGAGCGCTCGCCGCCGGTATACTGCTTCCCGCGATTTTTGCCCTGTCCGGCGGGAAGGCGGGCTTTTCCCTGTCCGTTTTGACGCTTGCGCCGCAATTTGACCCCGTGAGCCTGTTTTCCAAGCTCTATCCCGGCGCTTTTGCCTATGAGCAGCTCATGCCCGAGGGCCTGCCGCAGATATTCTGCGGCACGGTAACGACGGCGCTGGCCGTGATGTATTTTGCAAACGGCTCCATCCCGCGCCGGCGGCGGCTCCTGACCGGGGGGCTGCTGGCGGTGATCGTCCTGTCTTTCTGGATAACGGCGCTGGATCTTGTCTGGCACGGCTTCAACGAGCCGAACTGGTACAACTACCGCTATTCGTTTATCCTGAGCTTCCTGCTTGCGGCCGCCGCCGGACGGGAGCTCACGGCGCTGCGCGCCGCCCGCCCCTGGCACTTTATCCTTCCCGTGGGGCTGCTGGCGGCGGTGTCGGTCCTTGTGTTCGCGGGACGGAGCTACGATTATGTGTCGTGGCCGTCGGCGATAGCCGCGACCGCCCTGGCGGCGGCGGTGTGCGCCGCGCTGTGGCTCCGGCCAAAAACGGGCCGCCGCCTTTCCTGTGCGCTGGCGGCCTTTGTGCTTCTGGCGCATACGGGGGAGCTTGCCGCGAACGCGAAGATGACCCTTTCCGCGCTGACCGCGACGGCGTCGGACAGCGCGGCCTACGCCGAATACACAGCCGCCAAAAGCGAAGCGCTTGCGCTCGTGGACACGGGAGACGATCTCGTCCGGGTGGAGAGCACGGACAGCTTCGACATGAACCGCTGCGAGCCGATGCTTTTCGGCTACGACGGCGTTTCCTACTATGGCTCCACCATTTCGCAGGCAAACCTTGATTTTCTCGACCGGCTCGGCTTTGACCGCTATGACGAGGTCTGGTCCATATATGGGAGCGGCGTTACGGCGGCGGCGGACAGTCTTCTCGGCATACGCTATATTGTCAGCGCCGGTCAGGAAAAGGGCTACGCCGCCGTCGCCGCCACGGAAAAGTATACCGTCTGGGAAAACGGGGACGCGCTGCCTGCCGCATGGACGGCGGACGGAGCCGCCGCGTCGGCGCTTGAGGGGGAGGACTGCTTTTCCTATATGGACGCTTTGTACGCCGCCATAGCGCCGGAGGTGGGGGAGACGATATTCGTCCCCGCGTCTGTCGACAGCGTCGAAACGGAGAATTTCATGTCGGACGGGATAAATTATACCCGCTTGGAGGAGAGCCCCGCCTGTATCACCTACACGCTGACAGCCGCCTCGGACGGGGCGCTGTACGCGGAGCTGGATATACCCGATTACCCCGGCGTCATGGTGTTCGTAAACGGCGCGTACTGCGCCTGGTATGCCACCGCGCAGGTAAACGGGAGCCTGTACCTCGGCGATTTCTCCGTCGGCGACACAGTGACGGTAAAGCTCCAGACCTCCGCCGATGTCACGGTGAACTACGCCGCTTTTGTCACGGAGGATGCCGCCGCGCTGAGCCGCTACTGCGACGCTGTCTCCGAGGGCGGGTGCGCTCTTACGAAGCTCTCCGCGTCCCATTATACAGGGACGTTCACTACCGGCGAGGGCGACGGGCTGCTTGTCTTTACGCTGCCCTATGACAGCGGCTGGCGGGTGACGCTCGACGGCGCGCGCGCCGAAACGCAGGAGGTGCAGGACTGCCTTATGGCCGTCGCCGTCACGCCGGGAGAGCACGCCGTGGAGCTGCGCTACGTCCCCTCCGGGCTTATCCCGGGCGCGGCCATATCCGCCGCCGCGCTGTGCGCCTGCGCCGCGGCGTTTGTCCTGATAAAGAAAAGGAAAAATCCGGGACTGTGATGTGTGTTGCCATAACGAAATATCATAATAAGGGCGGTGGCCGAGGCCATCGCCCTTGCTGCGCTCGGACGTCAAATACCGTTCATAGCCTTAACAGCTCTATCAGATGTGTCAGCATCGTGTTTTGTGAGCTGCGCCGCCAAACCAGTCCCTGGATCATGGTCTCCATTCCCTCCACGGGAAGAAATCGGATCTTCGGGTCGTTGGCCAGCAGATTCCCCTTATTGGTCAGGGTGACCGCAAGGCCGGCAGCTACATACAGCGATACGGAGCTGATCGCCGGCAGCAGCATGACCTGACAGGTGCTGCGAAGCCCCGTGAAGGGCATGTTTTCCCGCAGCGATCCCTGCAATGTCTCCGGGAACTGATCGGGTGTTACCATTGCGAGGGGGAGCCTTTCCAGAAGGTCGTTAAGCTCGTCCATCGTCAGATGTTCGCGCCGCGCCTCGGACAGATCCCGGTTGATGGCAAGCAGCGCCGGAGCCCGGACGAGCTCGAGGTAGTGGAACCCATAATCACTGAACGCATCGTACACCAGCATGAGTCCCGCGTCCAGAGATCCGTCCAGCAGCCCGGAAAACAGCGCCCGTGATTCACGCCGGACGATATTGATTTCACTCCTCGGATACTCCTGCAGCAGGCTCCGGATGGAGTCGGTCAAACGATCCGGCATATACTGGTCTTCCAGAATGGCAAGGTTCAAATGCCCGTGGCTGCCGGAGCTTACGTCCCGGACCTCCTTCACGATCGTCTGATAGTCCGAATACAGGCCTGTCAAGCGGTTATAAAGAGTTTTGCCCGCGTTCGTGAGCTTCACGATATTATTGGCGCGATCGAAAAGCTTAACGCCAAGCTCGTCCTCAATGGCGGCGATCTGTCTGCTGAGAGAGGGCTGGGTGATATAGAGCTGCTCCGCTGCGGCAGTGAAGTTCAGGCGCTCGGCGGCGATAAGAAAATATTGCATCTGTGCGGTCGTCATAGGATCACACTCCCTTGCAGCATAATATTTTAGCGTATTGAAGTGAAAAACGCAAGCCGTTCACCTCGATACGCTTTTTGCATGGACGCATAGGAGAATGCTTCTGGCAATTTTCAGATCGCATCCGTTAAACTAATGTCAGAAAACGTTCCGGGAGTATAAAAGCTATGAATCATTATCCCAATCTGCTTCGCCCGCTGAAGGTCGGGCATGTCTATCTGAAAAACCGTATGGTGTCAACAAACGCCCTGCCGCACTACCTGCAGGGATCGGAGGATTTCCCGGCGGAGCCGGTCATCCATCACGTCGCGTCCTGCGCTCGGAACGGAGCCGCCATCGTCAGCTTCGGCGATTGGGCAGACCCCCACCAGCGCACGGCCATTGACCCCTCCAGCCGCCGGATGCCTATGTTCGACCTTACGGATCCCAGCGTACATAATTATATGTCTCAAATGGCGGACGCCGTGCATTTCTACGGCTCCAAGTTCTGCATCTGCCTTATGGAGTTCGGGCCGCGGGGCCTGGGCGTCAAGGACAAGCCTGCCATCGACACGACGAAGGACATCGATCTGACGGACATGGACGCGATTCAGGATATCCTGCCCCAGATGTTCGCAGAGGATTTTGGCGAGATCAAGGCCATGACGCCGGATCAGATCCGGGAGTTTGAGGAGCACATCGCGCAGAAGGCCCTGTTCTACAAAAAGCTCGGCTTCGATATGTGCGACCTGCATATGGCCTACCGGCTCCCCATCTTCGCGCAGTTTTTGTCCCCGCTCGTGAACGACCGCGGGGATGAGTATGGCGGCTGTCTCGAAAACCGCGCCCGCTTCCCGCTGGAGACCTGTCGGCGGATCAAGGAGGTCTGCGGTCAGGACTTCCTTATTGAAATAGAAATTTCCGGCGAGGAGAAAAAGGGCGGCATGACGCTCGATGAGGTCATCGAGTTTGCCAAAATGGCGGACGGTCTCATTGATATTTTCCAGATCCGCGCCTGGAACGACACAGACTCCCATCCCACAGGCTTCAACTCCGTCGAGGGGGAGCCGGTGACCATAAAATACTGCGAGGCCATGAAAAAGGCCAATGTCCCTGTTCTGGTGGAGCCGGTCGGAGGCTATCAGGATCCGGATCTGAACGAGAAGTTTCTGGCCGAGGGCAAGTGCGATCTCATCGGCATGGCCCGCGCCTTTATCTGCGAACCGAACTACTTTGAGAAAATCTACGAGGGCCGGGCGGAAGACATTACCCCCTGCATCCGCTGCAACAAGTGCCATGTCCCTTATATCGACGGCCCCTGGTACAACATCTGCTCCGTGAATCCGGCCATGGGGCAGGCCCATCGGATGAAGGATCTTATCCCCGGAAAGACCAGACCCCGCAAGGTCGCCATCGTTGGCGGCGGCGTTTCCGGCATGGAGGCCGCCATCACAGCGGCGCAGCGCGGTCACAGCGTCACGCTCTTTGAGAAGTCCGATAAGCTGGGCGGACAGATGCTCTATTCCGATTTCGCCAGCTTCAAGTGGCCCATCCGAAACTTCAAGGCCTGGCAGATGCGTCAGGTGGAAAAGCTGGGCGTGGACGTGCGGCTGAATACCGAAGCGACGCCGGAGATGATCAAGGCCGGGGGCTTTGACGTCGTTCTGGCCGCCGTTGGCTCCAAGCCCCGGAAGCTGGATATCCCCGGCGCGGACGGGGAAAACGTGCATACGCCGCTGTCTGTCTATGGGAACCACGAGCATCTGGGCGAAAGCATCGTCGTGGTGGGCGGTTCGGAATCCGGCACGGAGACCGGCCTGTATCTGGCCATGAACGGACATAAGGTGACGGTTCTGACCCGTCAGAAGGTGCTGGCCCCGGAGGCGGCGCAGGTCCACTATGTAGAGATGCTCCACAACGCCTGCAAAGGGGAACCGAATTTTTCCCATATCACGGAAGCCTCCACGTCCCGCATCGAGCCGCACGGCGTCGTCTACAGGGACAGGGACGGCGCGGAGCGCCAAATCTGCTGTGATGACGTGATTCTGTCCTCCGGCGTGGTGCCCTGCATGGACGAGGCGCTGAAATTTTACGGCAGCGCGGAGCGGTTCTATCTCATCGGAGACTGTGACAAGACCGGCAGCATCCAGACATGTATGCGCAGCGCCTTCGCCACGGCATCCCAGATTTAGACAGAGAGGAAGGGAATAATCGTGAGCGACAAACCGGCCACGGCGTTCGACAGGATCGACCGGGTCATAACGGCATGCGTTAAGTATGTCTCCTATCTCGGCGCAGCGGCGCTTCTCATTATAGCGATCATCGCGACGGTGGACGTGATCGCGACCAAGGTGTTCTCCCATCCCATCCGCAATGTGACAGAGCTTGTCACATACATGAACGTTCCCGTTGTGTTTTTCTGCATCGGTTTCGTACAACTGGACAGAGGACATACCCATATCGACCTGATATACCGGCGCTTCCCGACGCCTGTCCACAAGGTCATCCACATCGTCGGTTATGTGATCGGCGTGGTCGTCTGCGGCTTTGCCGGATGGCGCGGCATAGCGCTGACGTTACAGAAGCTGGATACCATGAGCTATGCTTCCGGCCCGTCCTCTTTTCTGGTATGGCCGTTCGTCCTGTGTATCGGCATCGGGTATCTGGTGCTGGCCGTCAGCTTTCTCTGGTGCATCCCGCGGGAGCTGAAGGGCAGAAGTCCCTACATAATTGATCTTGGCGGCGGCAGGACGCCCGGGGGAGAGGAGGATGTCCAATGACGACAGCGACCATAGGCGTCCTCGTATTTCTCGTAATGATCCTCCTGATTCTCTGGGGCGTACCCGTTTTTCTCTCCATGATGGTCACCTGCTTTGCCGGCTTCTGTCTGATCGGCGGCCTCCCCATGGCGATTACCCAGTTCACGACCGCGCCGCTGGCGGTTGGCGCAGATTACAGCTATGCTGTCCTGCCGCTGTTCATGCTGATTGGGACGATGGCCGGGATCACCGGCGTTGCGGAAGGGGCTTTCAGCTCGCTGGAAAAATGGCTCGGCCGCGTGCGGGGCGGTCTTCTGTATACGCTCGTGATGGCAAACGCCGCTTTCGGCGCCTGCTCCGGCATTTCCACCGCAGGCTCCATCACCTTTGCGCGGCTGGCTCTGCCGGAGATGGAAAAGGCCGGTTATGACCGCAAGCTGTCCATGGGAGCCATCTGCGGCTCCGGCATTCTGTCCACGCTGATCCCTCCGAGCATCGGCATCATCCTGATCTGCGTGATTATGAACAACCTCTCCATCGGCACGGCGCTGAACTATGGCCTGAGCTGCGGCATCCTCCTCATCGTTATCATGTGCATAGGCGTATTCGTGTACGTTCGCATCCGCCCGGACAAGGTCGCAGACACCTCCGTCATGCCGAAGGTGCCCCTGAAGGAGAAGGTCGTCTCTCTGAAGAATCTGCTGCCTATCGTTTTTGTGTTTCTGCTGATTATCGGCGGCACGATGCTCGGCTGGTTCGCTGCGACAGTCGCCGGCGCGGTCGCCTCGATCGCCCTCATCATCTACGCGGTCGTTAAAAGGATCCCCCTGAAAACCGTTCTGCACTGCGTATGGGACGCGGCGGTGGTGAACGCAGGCTTCTTCCCCATCATCGTGGCAGGCAACATGTTCAGCCGTTTCGTGGCTACGACCGGCATCGTGACCGCGGTCGCGAATTTCATTGCCCGCCTTGCCCTGCCTCCGTATGCCGTATTCCTGATCGTGGTCGTGTTCTACCTCCTCTGCGGCTGCGTCATGGATATCATGTCCATCGTCACGATCACGGTTCCCATCGTTCTGCCGCTGCTGGCAGGTCTGGGCTACAACGAATATATCGTCTGCGTCCTGCTGGTCTTCATGTGCGACATGGCCGGACTCACCCCGCCCATCGGCATGAACGTATTCGCCGTGTCAAATGCGCTGAAGATCAGCCCGTCGGAGATTTTTGCCGGCGTGACGCCTTTCTTCCTGATGGATCTTGCCGCCGTCCTGCTCATCGGCGCGTTCCCGCAGATCATCATGTGGCTGCCGAAGCTTTGCGGCATCGCTTAGCGTCAACTTTGCAAAACATAATTTTAGATAAGGAGAAAACAAAATGAAAAAACTCACTTCTCTGCTTCTTGCCCTGTGCATGGTGCTGGCTCTTGCGGCGTGCGGCGGCGGAAATGCCGCGCCTGATGCCGAATCCACAGAGGCCGCTGCCGCCGAAGAGGCTGCCGAACCCGCTGAAGAGGCGGAAGAGCCTGCCGCCGAAGCCGAGGCGGAGTACCCCGTCATGCAGCTGAACGTGTCCTGCTCCTATCAGGAGACGGAAACCTCCGGCCAGCAGCTTGCCTACTTCACCGACTATGTCACCGAAAAGAGCGGCGGCAGCATCACCTTCAATGTCTATTGGGGCGGCACCTTCTGCTCTGCGGCGGAGGATCTCGACTATGTCGGAAACGGCTCCGTGGATATGACGCTGCTGTCCAACGCGCAGTACGCCGACGTTCTTCCTCTGACGAATTTCCCCACCATGGCGGGCGGCAGTCAGGAGAACGTCGTGGAGATGGTCGAGTACGTCATGTTTGAGAATCCTGAGACCTCCGCGCTCATCGAACAGGAGCTCTCCGAGCATAACGTCAAGGTTCTGGCTGTGAATGCCGGCGGCACCAACGCCATCGCGTCCAAGACCCCTCTCACCAGCTATGAGGACTGCGCCGGTAAGATCATCGGCGCCATGATGAACCAGACAACCTACGAGGATCTGGGAATGACCTTCAAATTCTCCGTGCCTCCCGAGACCTATTCGGATCTGCAGAAGGGCATCGTGGACTGCGCCGGTCTTTCCCTCGCGGGTGTCGTCGGTCTGGCATGGTATGAGGTCGCGCCTTATGTCATCACAGACGGCATGTACTCCTGCTCCAACTACTACACCGTCAATCTCGATAAGTGGAACAGCTTCGATGACGCCACCAAGGCCCTGTTTCAGGAAGCGGCCGACGCTGCCCGGGACAACAGCTTTGTGCTGAACGACGGCGAATTTGAAAGCTGCGTTGCCGCCATCGACAACTACAACGCGGAAAAGGGCATCGACGCGAAGGTCGAGCCTCAGGATGAAGAGCACGCTCAGATTCAGGCGGAAACCTATATGAAGAACGCCTTTGCCGACTGCCGCACGCTGGCCGCCAATGCCGGCAAGACGGAAGAGATGGAGACCATCCTCGCCGCTGTCGCCGACTATCTGGGACTGGACGCTGAGTAGAGCACCTTATAAAAACAAAAAGACCGCCTGCCGATTGATCGGCAGGCGGCTGTTTACTTTTCCCGGGTATCCGTCAGCGGGGTGATTTGCATATATGTGTCGTAGCTCCCGTTTGAAAACAGGCTCCCCGCCGTTTCCAGAACGCTCTCATAGCCCTTCATAGCACATCATCTTCCGATGATCTCATTCAGCACGTTTCTTAAGCTGT
>CAZEXC010000018.1:0-22786 GCA_964516625.1 uncultured Oscillospiraceae bacterium
AGCGCCAGCGCCAGAAGCAGGCTGAGGCTCTTTTTCCCTTTTTCCACGGTCTTTTTCCTCCCATATTTATGTATTTGTTATGTAAATTTTTCTATGTCGGGTAAATCATACACGAGTTTTCCGAATTTGTCATTAACAAATGATAAGAATTGGAGTTTTTTTGAAAATTTTTTAAGAAGTTTATTATAATTTTTTGATTTTGCTTTGCCTTGCCCCCGTCTCTCCCCGCGCCGCCCGGAGGCGGGAGAGAGAAACGGGCGTCATATTCAGAAAATCGGCCACCGCCGTATAGCTGATTTCGTCGAGCAGACCCGGGAACCGCTCCAGAAACCATTCATACCGCCGCATGGCCGGCATATGGAGCATACGGATGACCTCCCCGAGGTTCTCCGTCATTTTCAGAGCCGCCGATATGATGAACATCGTGACCGGCGGGAAGCGGTACATCGCCTCGCTCAGTTTTTCCGCGGCAATGCCCGCGACGGTGACGTCGGTCAGCGCCATGAGTCCCTCCCGGTTGCGCGCGCCGAACCGCTTCCCGATGTCGGTCGCCACGTTTATGCTCCCCTCCACGTTCGGCCCCGTGGCGGTATATTTGTCCGTCAGTATCACGAGGATCTGCCGACCCCCGTTCTGCTTCGTCGCGGTGCTGCATATCACGCCGTCCATCTGGATATAGTAGTGCGACAGCGGTATGTTCTCCCCGCTGAGGACCGTCCCCTTTTTCACTCTCTCGGGCACGCAGTGCTCCGCCACGAACGCCGCCAGCCCGGGGTCGTCCGAGTGGAAGGCGTTTTGCATAAGCTCCGATACCCATGCGTCGTTATTTTCCATCCTGTCCTCTCCTCCATCGGCAGCCGGTTTTATTTCGCCGGACGCCTATTTTTTATATTTTATAGGGTTCGCCGGATTTTGTCATTAACAAATGATAAGAAACGGAGATTTTTTGAAAATTTTTTATGATTTTTTTGCGATTTTTCCTGTAAACGGCAAACCGCCGATACGAAAGGCCCGCAGACAGCAAAACCGGGAGACGGTTTTTCCGTCTCCCGGTCAGGTGCAAAATATAAAACGATTTTCTCTTAGCCCCGTCTCTCCCCCTATTGGGACTGGCTCTGTTTCAAAAGGACTATATGCCCTTCGGCTCACCCGGCCCGGCCTGCTTCTGCACAAAATAGGCCAGGATACCGCCCGCCAGAAGCGCCGCGCCAACGACCCAGTAAACGGAGATAAGGCGGTTGGTGGTTCCATAAATGTCCAGAACGCCGCGAAAGACGCTTCCCACGGTCAGCGCCGCGATGCCGGAATGATACAGATCCAGCGCCAAACGCCCCGGCAGCCGGAGGCGGCATAAGCTAAGCAGCAGAAAGGGCAGCGCGCCGCCCGCAAGGGGAAATACGAACGCATAGAGCATGAAGTACGAAAAGACCTCGTGGCTGAAGTGCTCGTAGACAGCTCCGAACAATACCAGAAACAGGGACGCCAGCAGATAGACCACAGCCGTCTTTCCCATGGCCCGCCGGCGGCTGTCAGTACCCGATGTAAACAATGTCGCTCACGCTCCTTTCCTTGATGCTTCTTCCGCTGGACGTAGGGCAGTTTATCACCTCTCCGTTAAAAACCATGGTGGAGGAACCGCCGCCGTCCAGATTGTAGGCGGTATCGACGCCAAGCCCGGCCAAAACCTCCGCCAGCTCCAGAAGGGACAGACCTTCGCTTTCGTCGGTACGGCCATCGGCGACCACAAACACATAATGCAGCGCGTCGATCACGCCTATGGCGGTGCGGGGATTGCTCGTTCTGGCTTTTCCCACCTCGTCGGCTTCCGTGACGGAAATGCTCCCGTTTTCGATGAGCGCCGGGCCGAAGGAGAAAACCTGCGCCGCTCCGTTTGCCAGAAGCGCCTCCGCCGTTATATCATCCTCGGAAACGATGCCAAAGGAGCCGTCCGCGTAAACGGCCAGATCGATCTGGCCGCGGGTTCCGGCGCTGCGGTAAAGCGTACCGTTTCGGATAACATAGCCGCTCTCCTGCGTGCCGTAATAATCCCCGTTGATGGCCAGGATCGCGCCAGCGCGCCCGGCGATCTCCGACGTTTTTTCCGTCACATTCCGGCCATAGGTGTCCTGCGCCAGCGCCGTTTGCAGATATTCGGGAGAGGACAGCACGATATCCGCCACATAAACAGTGGTTTCATATTGCCTGTATTCCGTGATGTCAATGGAAATGTTCCCGTCATGGTAAGAGCGGTCTGTGATAACGGCGCTTTCCGCCGCGCCGCCCTCCGACGCCGCCGTCTCTATCGGTTCCTCCTCTGCGGCGTCCGTTTCCCCGGGCCGCTCCGCAGCCGGCGTGACCGCAGCGTCGGGCGGGGCGCTTTCCGCCGCCGGGGTATTTTCCGCCGTCGGGACGACATCGTATACCCTTGGGATAACGAACGTGTCCAGCGCTGTATAGACGGTGAACGCCGTCAGCAAAGCAGTGTACAGAACAGCCCACCAGTGCTTCTTCAGCCAGTTCATGACGCTTCCTCCTTTGCCCGGAAGATAAAAGGCCGCTGTATCATACGGTTCACGATAAAGAGCGGAAGCTCCGTGCATATTTTGGCGGCACGGCGGTTCGGCACGATAGCCCCGCGCTCTCGTACACAGTATGTGCGCCGCTCCTTAAATATGGCTTAAAAAATCCCCTTTCGTTTTTTGCGCGTGTCATATTGCATCATTTGAAAAAAATACCCCGGAACGTCTGCTCCGGGATATTTTGCTTTTTATCGGCGCGCCGGTTTATTAAACCAGCTCGATAACAGCCATCTCGGCCGCGTCGCCGCGGCGCTCGCCAAGGCGCGTGATGCGGGTATAGCCGCCGTCGCGGTCGGCATATTTCTCAGACAGCTCGTTGAAAACCTTGTGGGCCACGTCCTCGCGGGTGATGAAGCGCAGCGCCTGACGGTAGTTTGCCAGACCCTTCTTTTTCCCCAGCGTGATCATCTTCTCGGCCAGAGGACGGATCTCCTTGGCGCGCGTGACCGTGGTTTCCATGCGGCCGGTATCCAGCAGGTCTGTCACCTGCTGGCGAAGCATGGCCATACGGGCAGCCGTCGGCCTGCCAAGCTTACGTGTTCCGGGCATTTTCGTTTACCTCCAAAAGTGTGTGTCGGGTGTGCTCCCGAAATCATTTCCCGTCGTCCTCGCTGGCCAGGGAAAGCCCCATCATCGCCAGCTTCTGGACGACCTCTTCCAGGGATTTGCGCCCAAGGTTGCGAACCTTTATCATCTCTTCCTGCGTTTTGGAGACAAGATCCTCCACGGTGTTGATATTCGCGCGCTTGAGGCAGTTGAAGCTGCGGACGGAGAGATCCAGCTCTTCGATGGTTATCTCCATGATCTTGTCCTTGACCGTTTCGGTCCTCTCCACCACGGTGGAGCCCATGTCCATGCTCTGGGACAGATCCATGAACAGGGTGAAGTGGTCGCAGAGTATCTTCGCGCCGAGAGAAACGGCGTTGCGGGGGGAGATGGTTTTGTCCGTCCACAGCTCGAGGGTGAGCTTATCGTAGTCCGTCTGATTTCCCACGCGGGTGTTTTCCACGGCGTAGTTGACCTTCAAAACGGGCGTATAGATGGAATCGACGGGGATAACGCCCGCGACGGCCTGGGCGGGCTTATTTTTTTCCGCGGGCACATAGCCGCGGCCATGGGAGATGGTCAACTCCATGGAAAGAACGGCCTCCCGTCCCAGGGTGGCAATGTGCATATCGGGATTGAGTATCTCGACCTCGGCATCGGCCTTGATATCGCCGGCCGTCACCTCGCGTTCCCCGGACACCTCGATATAAACGGTCTTGGGGTCGTCCGAATGGAGGCGCGCGATGAGCCCCTTCAGGTTCAGGATGATCTCGGGTACGTCCTCCTTGACGCCGGGAATGGTGGAGAACTCATGCTGGACGCCCGCGATCTTCACGGTGGTGACAGCGGTGCCGGGCAGGGAGCTGAGCAGCACCCGACGCAGCGAGTTTCCGAGAGTCGTGCCGTATCCACGCTCCAGCGGCTCGACGACGAACTTGCCGTAGCTTTCGTCGGCCGGACTCTCTACACACTCAATGCGCGGCTTCTCAATCTCTATCATGTGTTCATACCCTCCTTCAAAATGTACGCTATGATGCGCGATGCGGTGTACAGCTTATCAACTTCGAGGGTTTTACTTGGAATAGAGCTCGACGATGAGGTGCTCTTCGATCTCAAAGTCAATGTCTTCCCTTGCCGGCATTGCGATCACTTTACCCAGGAGGTTATTTTTATCGCGTTCGAGCCATTTTGGTGTGGTTACAAAGCGGTCGTCTTCCTTCATCATCTTGAAGCGGGTGTTGCCTGCGCTCTTCTCGCAGACGGCGATGGTGTCGCCGGGGCTGACAAGATAGGACGGGATGTCCACGCGCTTGCCGTTGACGGTGAAGTGGCCGTGGTTCACAAGCTGGCGAGCCTCGCGGCGGGTGGACGCAAGCCCCAGACGGAACACCACGTTATCCAAACGGCGCTCCACAAGGACGAGCAGGTTCTCGCCGGTCTTGCCGGGCATCTTGGCGGCCTTTTCATAATACATGCGGAACTGTTTTTCCAAAACGCCGTAGACGAACTTGACCTTCTGCTTCTCGGTCAGCTGCAGGGCGTATTCGGACTTTTTGGTGCGGCGCTGGGCGCCGGGGTTGCGGTTCGAGGTTCTGGAATAGCCCATCACGGCCGGGGAAATGCCCAGCGTGCGGCAGCGCTTCAGGACAGGCTGCATATTTCTAGCCATAGTTTCTCTCCTCCCTTACATCAGACGCGGCGGCGCTTGGGCGGACGGCATCCGTTGTGGGGGATGGGCGTCACGTCCTTGATCATCGTTACCTCAAGGCCGGCCGTCTGCAAAGCGCGGATAGCGGCTTCACGGCCGCTTCCGGGACCCTTTACAAAGACCTCCACGGTCTTCAGGCCGTGCTCCATGGCGGCGCGGGCGGCAGTCTCCGCCGCTGTCGCGGCCGCGAAGGGGGTGGACTTACGGCTTCCGCGGAAGCCCATTCCGCCGGCGCTGGCCCAGCTTATCGCGTTGCCGCCGGGGTCGGTCACGGTGACCATGGTGTTGTTGAAGGAAGAGCTGATATGAACCTGGCCCTTCTCGATGTTTTTCCGCTCTCTGCGGCGGGTACGAGTTTTCTTGCCCTTCTGAGCAGTTGCCATTTTTCTCTTCCCTCCCTTACTTCTTCTTGTTGGCTATGGTGCGCTTCGGGCCCTTGCGGGTGCGGGCATTGGTCTTTGTCCGCTGGCCGCGCACGGGCAGACCCTTGCGGTGGCGTGTGCCGCGGTAAGAGCCGATCTCCATCAGGCGCTTGATATCCAGAGCGTTGCGGCGGCGGAGGTCGCCCTCCACCACATAATGCTTGTCGATGCACTCACGAAGCTTCGCTTCCTCGGCTTCGGTGAGATCCTTGACGCGGGTATCGGGATTGATCCCGGTCTCTTCCAGTATCTTCTTTGCAGATGTCCTTCCGATGCCGTAGATATAGGTCAGGCCTATTTCCACGCGCTTATCTTTCGGCAGGTCGATGCCGGAGATTCTTGCCATCTTTCGCAATCATTCCTTTCTTGAAGATAGGCTATCAGCCTTGTCTCTGCTTGTGCTTCGGGTTCGGGCAGATGACCATAACCCGGCCATGGCGCTTAATGACCTTGCATTTCTCGCACATGGGCTTGACACTGGGCCTAACTTTCATGTTGCTTTAAGCCTCCTTATTTTCTCATGCGGTCGTTTCACGTTACTTCGTACGCCAGGTAATACGGCCTCTCGTGAGGTCATAGGGTGACATCTGCACCGTGACCTTATCACCCGGAAGGATGCGGATAAAGTTCATACGAAGCTTGCCGGAGATGTGCGCCAGAATCATGTGCCCGTTGCCGATGTCCACCTGGAACATGGTGTTAGGCAGCGATTCGACCACTGTGCCTTCCAGCTCGATAGCATCATCTTTCGCCAAGAAGTCTTCCCTCCTTCGCAGCGGCATTTTGCGCCGCCAGTGCAATTATCTCACTGATGTCCTTGTCGCCGGCGGGCTCCTTCGTCCCTGCCTGAGCGATGCGTACGTGCTTGGGGCTTTTACATTTGGGGTTCGCGAGCCTTCGGTTCCTGCCGTTGCAGAGAAGAAGCCTCCCCTGTCGGCTCCCGACGACCATGAACAGCTTCCCCGCGTCGTGTCCCGCGCGGGATACGACGATGTCGTAAGGTTCCGGCCTTTCCATCAGAGATCCTCCGCATAGGTGAGGATCTCCGCCTCTCCGTCGGTGATGGCGATGGTGTTTTCATAGTGCGCCGAAAGCCTGCCGTCCTTTGTCCTGACGGTCCAGCCGTCCGGCATGACCCGGACTTCCCATGTGCCGGCGTTCACCATAGGCTCCACCGCTATCGTCATGCCCCGCAGGAGCCGCGGCCCCCGCCCGGGTTCGCCGAAGTTCGGGATCTCGGGCGCCTCGTGCATTACGGAGCCGACGCCGTGTCCGACATATTCCCGCACCACAGAAAATCCGTTTCTTTCAACATATTCCTGCACAGCGTGGGATATGTCGCCGACGCGGTACCCCGCACGGGCGAATTTTATCCCCTCGAAAAAGCTCTGTCTGGTGACTTCGATAAGGCGTTTCGCCTCGTCTGACGTTTCGCCGGCAACATAGGTTCCGGCGCAGTCGCCCACAAAGCCCTTATAGGTCGCGCCCACGTCCACGGAGACGATATCGCCCTCCCGAATGACGCGGCGGCCGGGGATGCCGTGGATCACTTCATCGTTTACGGACAGACACACGCTGGCGGGAAACCCGCCGTAGCCCAGAAAGGTGGGCGCTGCGCCGCTTTTTTCGATGAAGCGCCTGACTTCGCGGTCGATCTGAGCTGTCGTGACGCCGGGGGCAACCATTTCCCGGGCCAAAGTCCGGGCAGCCGCGGTAATTTTCCCCGCCTGGCGCATAATCTCGATCTCCCGCGGGGATTTGATGCAGATCGCACTCATATCCCCAACGCCTTATATATCTCAGCCGTGGTAGCCTCGATGGTGGGCTGGTTATCCACGGTCTTGAGCTTGCCGCGCTCCCTGTAGAACGCGATGAGCGGTTCGGTCTGCGCGTGATAGGTCTCAAGGCGGGCGCGCACCGTCTCGGGCGCGTCGTCCTTGCGGATGGTCAGCGGCTTCCCGCACACATCGCAGACGCCTTCCTGTTTCGGCGGATTGTTCACCACATGGAAGCTGGCGCCGCACGCCTCGCAGGTCCTGCGGCCGCTCATGCGTTCCACGATGACGCCGTCGTCCACCTCGATGTCGAGAGCGCAGTCGATCTCGATCCCCTGCTGCTCCATGGCCTCGGCCTGAGGTATCGTGCGTGGCACGCCGTCCAGGATATAGCCCTTCCCGCATTCGGGGCCGCGCAGGGCCTCCGCGATGATGCCGATAATGACATCATCGGGAACCAGCGCGCCCGCGTCCATGAAAGACTTGGCCTTCAGTCCGATGGGCGTGCCGGCCTTGACGGCCGCGCGGAGGATATTGCCGGTGGAGATGGTCGGGATGCCCAGCTTTTTGGACAGGATCTCCGCCTGCGTCCCTTTACCGGCGCCGGGTGCGCCGAGCATGATAAGCTTCATCCTTTCGCCGCCTCTCAGTCAAGGAAGCCCTTGTAGTGGCGCATGAGCATCTGGGACTCCAGCGCCTGAACCGTCTCCAGCGCGACGCCGACCACGATGATGATGGACGTGCCGCCCAGGGACAGGCCGATAGACTGCGCCACATCGGAGTAGATGCTGATGATATAGGGCGCCGCGGCAACGATGCACAGGTAGATGCTGCCAAACAGGGTTATCTTGTTCAGTACCTTCTGGATGAACATGGTCGTGGGCTTGCCCGGACGATAGCCGGGGATGAAGCCGCCGTTTTTGCGGAGGTTGTTGCTGATCTCGACGGGATTGAACTGGATCGTCGAATAGAAATACCCGAAGAACACGATCAGCAGCGCGTAGCATATAACGTACGTCCAGGTGTTGGTCTTCTGAACATATGTCCAGAAGCTGTTGTTCCAGCCGGCCAGCTGCGAGATGGTCGCGGGCAGGCTCACGATGGACTGCGCGAAGATGACGGGCATAACGCCGGACATATTCACCTTCATGGGAAGGTGGGTGCTCTGGCCGCCGTACATCTTACGCCCTACGACGCGCTTGGAATATTGTATCGGTATCCGGCGCTCGGCGTCGTTTACAAATACGATCAAAACGATCATGACGAGGAAGCCAATCACAAACAGCAGCGCGGCCCACCAGGCCAGCGTACCGCCGCGGATGTTGGAGATGCTGGTGACAACGGCGGAGGGGAACCGGCTGACAATGCTCGCAAACAGGATGATGGAGATGCCGTTTCCGATGCCAAATTCGGTGATTTGCTCGCCCAGCCACATGATAAGGGCGGAGCCGGCGGTGAAGGTCATGATGATGACGATAGCCGCCCAGATGCCGCTTCCCTCTGCGACGAGGAGGCTGTTGGCGCGGATCAGCGTGTAGTAGGCCCAGCCCTGAAGCAGCGCGATACCGACGGTGACATAACGGGTGATAGAAGCGATCTTCTTGCGTCCTTCCTCGCCCTCATCCTTCTGCATACGCTCCAGCGCGGGAATGGCCACGCACAGAAGCTGCATGATGATGGAGGAGTTGATATACGGCTGGATGGACAGGGCGAATATCGTCGCCGAGGAAAACGCGCCGCCGGACATGACGTTATACAGGCCCAGCACCGTATTTTCCAGCGAACGGAAATATTCCTGCAAAGAGGAGACGTCAACATACGGCACGGGGATTGAGTTACCGACCCGATAGATCAGGATGATGAACAGCGTAAAGAGGATCTTCTTGCGGATCTCCTCGATCCTCCAGGCATTTGTAAACGTCTTTAACACTTTATACCACCTCAGCCTTTCCGCCTGCGGCCTCTATCTTTTCTTTGGCAGAAGCGGAGAAGGCCGTGGCACGAACCGTCAGCTTTTTGGTAAGCTCGCCGTTGCCGAGGATCTTGACGCCATACTCGCACTTGGACAGCACGCCGGTGTCAAGAAGAACCTGCGCGTCAATCTCGGCGCCGTCTTCAAAACGGGCGTTGAGGACGGAGACGTTCACAGACTCGAGGGGCTTGGCAAAGATGTTGTTGAAGCCGCGCTTCGGGATACGGCGTGCCAAAGGCATCTGGCCGCCTTCAAAGCCGACGCGGACGCCGCCGCCGGAGCGGGCCTTCTGGCCCTTGTGTCCGCGGCCGCCGGTCTTGCCGTTGCCGGTGGCATAGCCGCGGCCCTTGCGCCAGGCCGCCTTGCGGCTGCCGGGAGCGGGGGAAAGTTCATGTATTTCCATTGATGCCCCTCCTTATTCTTCCGTCACCTTGACAAGATAGCCGATCTGGGCGATCTTGCCGCGGGTCTGGGGGTTGTCGGGCTGCACGGTGGTCTGCCCGATCTTGTGCAGACCCAGAGAAGCGGCGGTAGCGATATGCTTTTTGTTGCGACCGTTCAGGCTCTTCACGAGCTGGATGGTGATCTTCTTATCCATTGCCGCGCCTCCTTAACCCAGGATCTCGCCGGGCGTCTTGCCGCGGACAGCTGCGATCTGCTGCGCGTCGCGCAGGGACAGCAGGCCCTCCATGGTGGCGGCCACGACGTTGCCGGGGTTGTTGCTGCGGAGGCACTTGGCGCGGATATCTGCGATACCGGCCGCCTCCACAACGGCGCGCACGGCGCTTCCGGCAATGATGCCGGTACCGGGGGCGGCGGGCTTCAAAAGCACGCGGCCCGCGCCGAACTCGCCGATGACCTCATGGGGAATGGTCGTTCCCGAGAGGGTGATGTTCGTAAGATTTTTCTTGGCGTCCTCGAGGCCCTTGCGGATTGCCTCGGAGACCTCGTTCGCCTTGCCGGTGCCGTAGCCGACGCGGCCCTTCCCGTCGCCGACGACGCACAGCGCGGCAAAGCGCATGATGCGGCCGCCCTTGACGGTCTTGGCAACACGGTTGATGGAAACTACTTTCTCCACAAATTCGGGAGCTTCCTGCTCCTCTCTGCGGCGGGGACGCCGGTCATTCTGATAAGCCATTTCGTTTCCTCCTCCCGTTAGAATTTCAGGCCGCCCTCGCGGGCGCCGTCGGCCAGCTCCTGAACGCGGCCATGGTACACATAGCCGCCGCGGTCGAACACCACGTTCTCTATGCCCTTGGCAAGTCCGCGCTCGGCGATCATCCTGCCGACCTTGCGGGCGGCTTCCCTGTTCGCGCCGGAGCCTTCAAAGCCCTTCTCGTTGCTGGCGGCGGCGGCAAGGGTCTTGCCCGCCACATCGTCCACAAGCTGGGCGTAAATGTGTTTTTCACTGCGGAAGACGCACAGACGGGGGCGCTCGGGCGTGCCTTTGATCTTAAAACGCAGCCTGTAGTGGCGTCTGTCGCGCTTGGCCTTGGTATTGGGTCTTGAAACCATTTAAGCACACCTCCTTTTACTTCGCGCCGGTCTTGCCTTCCTTGCGGATGATGACCTCGTCGGCGTATTTGATGCCTTTGCCTTTGTAAGGCTCCGGCGGACGCTTGGCGCGGACATCGGCCGCAAACTGGCCGACCTTCTGTTTGTCAATACCCTTAACGATGATCTGGTTGGGGTTGGGAACCTCCGTGGTCACGTCCTCCGTGTCGGGGACGTTCACGGGATGGCTGAAGCCGACGTTCAAGACCAGATCGCTTCCCTCTTTCGCGGCGCGATAGCCGACGCCGTTTATCTCAAGGGTCTTTGTAAAGCCCTCGGTCACGCCGACGACCATATTGTGGATCAGCGTGCGGGTCAGGCCGTGGAGAGAACGGCTCATGGACTCGTCGTTCGGGCGGGTCACGGTGAGGACGCCGCCGTCAAGCTTCAGCTCCATGACGGGGGAAACTGTTTGGGTGATCTCGCCCTTGGGGCCTTTTACAGTGACGACGTTCCCTTCCGCGATCTTCACGTCAACGCCGGCAGGGATGGTAATGGGAGTTCTACCAATTCTAGACATTTCCGTACCCCCTTACCAGACAAACGCAAGGACCTCGCCGCCGACATGGAGCTTGCGGGCTTCCTTGTCGGTCATGACGCCCTTGGAGGTGGAGATGATGGCGATGCCCAGACCGCGCAGGACGCGGGGGAGCTCGTCTGCTCCGGCATAAACGCGCAGACCGGGCTTTGAAACGCGCCGAAGGCCGGTGATGGCTTTTTCCTTGCCGGGAAGGTACTTCAGGGTGATGCGGATGATGCCCTGGGTATCGTCGCGCACGAGCTGATAGCTCTTGATGTAGCCTTCGTTGAGCAGAATCTCAGCGATGGCCTTTTTCATCTTTGACGCGGGCACATCCACGGTTTCATGCTTGGCCGTTCCGGCGTTGCGGATACGGGTCAGCATATCAGCGATGGGGTCGGTGATTTGCATGGGGATCCTCCTTCATTCAGAGTTACCGCTTTCGCGGTGGGCCCATGAGGTTCCGAGGCAATGCGCGATTGCGTCCGGCCTTTCATGGGTCTGTTCTTATTTGCGGCGCTGCGGGAGCCGTTTTTCACGGCTCCGGAAGGCCCAAATCACGGTATTTTTACCAGGAAGCCTTGCGCACGCCGGGGATCTGGCCCTTGTACGCAAGATTCCTGAAGCAGATGCGGCAGATGCCGTAATCACGCAGATAGGCGTGGGGGCGGCCGCAGATCTTGCAGCGGTTGTACTTACGGGTGGAGTACTTGGCGGGAGCCTGCTGCTTGAGCTTCATCGAAAGTTTCGCCATAACATATCCCTCCTCAGTTTGCAAACGGAGCGCCCATGAGACGCAAAAACTCGCGGGCCTCTTCGTCGGTTCTGGCTGTGGTGCAGATGGCGATGTTCATGCCGCGCAGCTTTTCGATCTTGTCGTAGTCGATCTCCGGGAAAATGATTTGCTCTTTCAGGCCGAGAGAGTAGTTCCCGCGGCCGTCAAAGGCGTCCGGAGAGATGCCGCGAAAGTCGCGGACACGAGGCAGCGCGACGTTGAAAAGGCGGTCAAGAAACTCCCACATGCGCTCCTGACGCAGCGTGACCTTCACGCCGACCTTCATGCCCTCGCGGAGCTTGAAGTTTGCGATGGACTTCTTCGCCGTGGTGGCGACGGCCTTCTGGCCGGTCAGGGCGGTGATCTCCTTGATGACGCTGTCCAGCGCCTTGGCGTTATCCTTGCAGTCGCCGCAGCCGACGGACACGACAATCTTGTCGAGGCGGGGTATCTGCATGGAGGATTTGTACTGGAACTTCTGCATGAGGGCAGGAGCGACCTCGTTTTGATATATTTCTTTCAATCTGGCCATAGCTTCCTACCTCCTTACACTTCCGCGCCGCACTTCTTGCAGACGCGCGGACGGCTGCCGTCTTCCTTCACGACGTGGCCGACGCGGGTGGCCTTGCCGCACTTGGGACAGACGAGCTGCACTTTACAGGCATAAATGGGGGTCTCCATCTTGATGATGCCGCCCTCCTCCTGCTGGCTGCGGGGCTTGCGGTGCTTGCTGGCGACGTTCACACCTGCGACGACCACCTTCCGGCCCTTGGGGTCGGCGGAAAGGATCTTTCCCTGCTTTCCTTTGTCCTTGCCGGACAGGACGACAACAGTATCGTCTTTACGAATGTTCATTTATCCGGCCTCCTTAAATTACTTCGGGAGCCAGAGACAGGATCTTCATATAATCCTTGTCGCGCAGCTCACGGGCGACCGGCCCGAAAATACGGGTACCGGCAGGGTTTCCGTCCTCGCGGATGAGGACGGCGGCGTTTTCGTCGAAGCGGACATAGGTGCCGTCGGCGCGGCGGACGCCGCGGGCGGAACGGACGATAACGGCTTTGACAACGTCGCCCTTCTTGACGGAACCGCCGGGCGCGGCCTTGCGTACGGACGCGACGACGATGTCGCCGATGTTGCCGTACTTGCGCTTGGAGCCGCCCAGAACGCGGATCGTCTTGATCTCCTTGGCGCCGGTATTGTCGGCTACCTTCAGATAAGATTCAGCCTGTATCATTTCGACGCCTCCTTACTTCGCTTTTTCAATGATCTCGACCACGCGCCAGCGCTTATCCCTGGACAGGGGGCGGGTCTCCATCACGCGGACGCGGTCGCCGATGCCGCACTCGTTGTTTTCGTCATGCGCCTTCAGTCGATAGGTCCGTCCGATAATCTTTTTGTATGTCTTGTGCGCCACGCGGTCTTCCACGATGACAACGACGGTCTTATCCATTTTGTCGGAAACGACCTTGCCCACGCGGGTCTTACGGGTGGTAGTTCTAACCTCGCTCATCTCTTAGGCCTCCTTCTTCTCGCGGATAACGGTCTTTACCCGCGCGATGTCCCGCCGGACGGCGGGTATTTTCTGGGGGTTGTCGAGATGATTGGTGGCATGCTGCATGCGGAGCATAAAAAGGTCCTTTTTCAGCTCAACGAGCTTCCCTTCCAGCTCATCCACGGACAGGGAGCGTATCTCTTCAGCCTTCATCTGCTTCGCCTCCAGTCTCCTCGACCGCAGCTTCGCGGGCGATGAATTTCGTCTTGCAGGGCAGCTTGTGGCTGGCAAGGCGGATAGCCTCGCGGGCCGTTTCCTCGTCGACGCCGGCGATCTCAAACAGGACGCGGCCGGGCTTAACGACGGCTACCCAGAACTCGGGGGAGCCCTTGCCGGAGCCCATGCGGGTCTCGGCAGGCTTCTTCGTGACGGGCTTGTCGGGGAAGATCTTTATCCAGACCTTGCCGCCACGCTTCATATAACGGTTCATGGCGACACGGGCTGCCTCGATCTGGTTGGCGGTGATCCAGCAGGGCTCGGTGGCCACAATGCCGTAATCGCCGTAAGCCAGAAAGTTGCCGCGGGTGGCCTTTCCCCGCATACGGCCGCGCTGGACGCGGCGGTATTTCACACGTTTGGGCATCAGCATTATGCGTCGCCTCCTTCCTTGGGAGCCGCAGGTGCGGCAGGTGCGGCAGGAGCAGCAGGTGCGGCGGGAGCGGCAGGGCGCGCGCTCTGCGGAGCGCGGCTGTCGCGGTTGTAACCGCCCTGGCCGCCGCGGTTGTCGCGGTTGTCGCGGTTGTAACCGCCCTGACCGCCGCGGTTGTCGCGGTTATAGCCGCCCTGACCGCCGCGGTTGTCACGGTTATAGCCGCCGCGGTTATCACGGTTGTATCCGCCGCGCCCACGGCCGCCGCGGCGGTCGTCGCGCCGGTCACGACGGCGGTCGTCGCGCCGGTTCATATCCATCACGCGGGGCGTGGTACGCAGGGATGTCGTGAGGATCTCCCCCTTGTATATCCAGACCTTGACGCCGACGCGGCCGTAGGTGGTCGCGGCTTCCGCAAAGCCGTAGTCAATGTCGGCGCGGATGGTCTGCAGGGGGATGGTGCCCTCGTGATAGCTCTCCGTACGGGCGATCTCAGCGCCGCCGAGACGGCCGCTGCACATGATCTTTATGCCCTTGGCGCCCATACGCATGGCGCGGCCGATGGCGTTTTTCATCGCGCGGCGGAAGCCGATGCGCTTTTCAAGCTGGGCGGCGATGTTTTCCGCCACGAGCTGGGCGTTGGTGTCCGGCGTGCGAACCTCGACGATGGAGAGCGCCACGGGCTTGCCGATCATCTTCTCCACCTCAAGGCGAAGCCGCTCTATCTCCGCGCCGCCCTTGCCGATAACGACGCCCGGACGGGAGCAGTGGATGAAGATGCGGACCTTGGCGCTGTCGCGTTCGATCTCAATGGTGGGGACGCCGGCGGAATAAAGGGTCTTCTTGAGATAGGTGCGGATCTTGTAATCTTCAACGACAAGGTCGCCGACCTTGTCGGGACGCGCGTACCAGCGGGAATCCCAGTCCTTGATGACGCCGACGCGCATGCCGTGGGGATGAACTTTCTGTCCCATATTCTGCCTCCTCCCTTATTCTTTCTCAGCCACGGTAAGGGTGATGTGGCTGGTGCGTTTGTTGATGCGGTACATCCGGCCGTGGGCGCGGGGCTGGCCGCGCTTGAGGATAGGGCCGGCTGTGGCGATACATTCGGTGATGACCAGATTATCGGGATCCATCTCGTAGTTGTTCTCCGCGTTGGCGCAGGCGCTCTTGAGGAGCTTCAGCAGGGGCTCGCAGGCGGCCTTCGGCGTGTTCTGAAGGATGGCCGCGGCGTACTTCGTGTCCTTGCCCTTTATGAGCTCGCAGACGATCTGCACCTTACGGGGCGAGATGCGGATATATTTCGCTTTCGCTGTTGCTTCCATTGTTGCCCCCCCTTACTTGGTCTTGCTGCCCGCGTGACCACGGAAGGTACGCGTCGGCGCAAACTCGCCCAGCTTGTGGCCGACCATATCCTCGGTGATATACACGGGGACGTGGCGGCGTCCGTCGTGGACGGCGATGGTGTGGCCTACGAAGGACGGGAAAATGGTGCTTGCACGGCTCCAGGTCTTGAGGACCTTCTTTTCGCCCGATTTGTTCATCTCGTCCACCCGCTTCAGCAGCTCGGGCGCGGCGAACGGGCCTTTTTTGACGCTTCTGCTCATTTCATTCCCTCCTTATTTGGCGTTGCGGCGCTTGACGATGAACTTATCGGACGGGTTCTTCTTCTTGCGCGTCTTATAGCCGAGAGTAGGCTTGCCCCAGGGGGTCACAGGCCCGGGACGTCCGACGGGGGCCTTGCCCTCGCCGCCGCCGTGGGGGTGATCCACGGGGTTCATGACCGAGCCGCGAACGGTGGGACGCCAGCCCATGTGACGTCTGCGGCCGGCCTTGCCGATGGCGATGTTGGCATGGTCGGCGTTGCCAACCTGACCGACAGTGGCCTTGCAGGCAAGGCGTATCCTTCGCATCTCGCCGGAGGGCAGACGGACGGTGGCCATATTGCCTTCCTTCGCCATGAGCTGGGCGGCGTTGCCGGCGGAGCGCACGAGCTGCGCGCCGTTGCCGGGATACATCTCAATGTTGTGGATGACCGTGCCGACGGGGATGTTCGCAAGCGGCAGACAGTTGCCGGGCTTGATGTCGGCGTTGGGGCCGGCCTCCACGGTGTCGCCGGCGCGGACGCCGACGGGCGCGAGGATATAGCTCTTTTGGCCGTCCTCATACTGGATAAGGGCGATGAACGCGGAGCGGTTGGGATCGTACTCCAGACGGAGGACGGTGGCCTTTTCGCCTTCGCGGCCGCGCTTCCAGTCGATGACGCGGTACTTCTGCTTGTTGCCGCCGCCGTGATGGCGGACGGTGATGCGTCCGTAGGAGTTGCGCCCGGCGTGCTTTTTCAGCGACTGCGTCAGGCCGCGCTCGGGACGGGCATGCTTGTCGACGCCCTCGAAGCCGGATACCGTCATATGACGGCGGGACGGCGTTACGGGCTTATAAGTCTTTATTGCCATTTCTTCTTCCTCCCTTACGCCATGCCCTCAAAGATCTCAATGGTCTTTGAGTCAGCAGAGAGCTTCACGACGGCCTTCTTCCAGTCGGCGGACTTGCCTTCCGGGAAGCGGCCCTGACGGCGCTTTTTGCCGCGCATGCGGGTCGTTGTGACTTTGATGACGGTCACGCCAAAGATCTCCTCAATCGCTTTTTTTATCTCGATCTTGTTGGCGTCCGTCGCGACCTTGAAAGCATACTTTTTGATGTCCAGGTCTTCCATGGACTGCTCGGTTATGACCGGGCTGATAATCACATCATAAGCGGATCTCATCAGGCGAATACCTCCTCGATTTTCTGAACCGCCGCCTTGTCCACCACGAGGGTGCCGCCGCAGAGGATGGTATAGGGGGAGAGGATGGTGGCGGTCGTGACCTTCACGCCCTCGAGGTTGCGGGCGGATTTGTAGACTGTTTCATCCACGTTCTCGGTGATGACAAGCGCCTTGCCGGTGATGCCGGCCGCATCCATGAACTGCTTGAAGGCCTTCGTCTTTATCTCGTCCATACGGAGACCGTCCACAACGACGATCTTTTCATCGGCGGCCTTGCTGGAAAGCGCGCTGCGCATGGCGAGGCGCTTGGCCTTCTTGTTCAGGCGGTAGCTGTAATCCCGGGGCTTGGGGGCAAACGCCACGCCGCCGTGACGCCACTCAGGCGCGCCGGCATAGCCCGCGCGGGCGCGGCCGGTGCCTTTCTGCCGCCAGGGCTTTCTGGTGGTGTAGGAAACCTCGCCCTTGGTCAGAGTGCTCTGGGTACCCTGACGCTGGTTTGCCAGATAGTTCACGACGCTGGCATGAAGGACAGGGCCGTTCGGCTCGATGCCGAAAACGGTCTCGGAGAGTTCGTACTCGCCGATCTGCTGTCCGGCCATATTGACCATTTTTGCTTTAGGCATATCGATCTCTCCTTTCTATCAGTGGTTACGCGCAGAGGCCTTCTGCGGGTTGCGCCCGGAAGCCTTCTGCGGGTTGACGCTGACGGTCGTGGCAGCGTGCTTCTCCGCAATCTTCTTGACGGTGTTCTTGATATAGACGATGCCGCCTTTGGGGCCGGGGATCGCGCCGCGGAGCACAATCATGTTCATCTCCGCATCGACCTTGACGACGTCAAGGTTCTGGACAGTGACCTGCTCGACGCCCATGTGTCCGGCGCCGATCTTGCCCTTGAAAATGCGGGAGGGATCCGTCGAGGAGCCCATAGAACCGGCGTGACGGTGGACAGGGCCGCCGCCGTGGGTCATAGGCGTGCGCTGGGCGTTCCAGCGCTTGACGACGCCGGCATAGCCCTTGCCCTTGCTGACGCCGGTGACATCGACATGGTCGCCCTCCGCGAACACGTCCGCGGTGATGACCTCGCCGACCTCCAGAGCGTCGCAGTCGTCCAGACGGAACTCATGCAGGTATTTTTTCGGTTCGACAGAAGCCTTTTCGAGGTGGCCCCTCTCCGGCTTTGTCAGCTTCCGCTCGGCAATATCCTCAAAGCCGAGCTGGACGGAATCGTAGCCCTCCTTCTCGGCGGTCTTCTTCTGGACGACCACGCAGGGGCCGGCTTCGATGACCGTCACGGGGACGACCTTGCCCGTCTCGTCAAAGATCTGCGTCATGCCGATCTTCTTGCCGATAATGGCGTTTTTCATTGCTTTCCTCCTTCGGTTATTGGTTGGGCGGCCGGTAACGGCGACCGCGCAACATGACCCGCCTGCTCATGCAGGCTGTGGGCTGCTGACTATAGTAATTAATGTATCCCTTACAGCTTGATCTCGATCTCGACGCCGGCGGGAAGCTCCAGACTCATCAGGGCCTCCACCGTCTTCTGGGTGGGGTTCATGATGTCGATCAGACGCTTGTGCGTGCGGCGCTCAAACTGCTCGCGGCTGTCCTTGTATTTGTGGACGGCGCGCAGGATGGTGACGACTTCCTTCTGTGTCGGAAGCGGTATGGGGCCGGAGACCTTTGCCTCCGTGCGCTTGGCGGTCTCCACGATCGTCTCGGCGGCCTTGTCGATGAGCTGATGGTCATAGGCCTTGAGGCGGATGCGGATCATTTTCTTTGCAGCCATTTGTTTTCCTCCATAATTTGTACGAGTTTTACGTTATTCCCGTACGGTCTCCGAATTTCTGTACACTGTTCCGTGCGTATCAGACCCTGTCTCAAAAAACATACCGGCTCTGCCGGTGTTTTGTTCAGGCGATATACGCGGTACGAAAACTCGGTTCCGTCCGATTCCAGAGCCTATGGCAGGCCCCCGGACTTGCTCCGCGGAAGTTCCCGCCCGTCGGCGCAATCTCCCGCATCAAAGCATGGCCGTTCCCTCGTCAGAGAACGTGCTTTGTTACTATAGCAAAAATCCCCCGGCTGTGTCAAGGGGGATTTTTCTTGAAATGCAATTATTTTTGAAAATTTCCGGCATTTTTGCTCGATTTTATCCACTCTTCCGTGCGTTCGCGCAAATTCCGGCGCTCAGAGATGGAAGGGATGCGGCATAAGCTGGCTCATGCGATAGCTGACATAGCGCCCGCCGGAGCGGGTGCAGAGTATCTCGATATCATCCTGGCCGACAAACTCCGCCAAAACCTGACGGCAGGCGCCGCAGGGCATACAATAGTTCTCCCCTTCCCCGTAGATGGCGATTCGCACAAAGCGGCGCACGCCCTCGCTGACCGCCTTCGCGATCGCTACCCGCTCGGCGCAGATGGTGAGCCCCAGCGCCGCGTTTTCCACGTTGCAGCCCGTGAACACCGACCCGTCGGCGCATTCCAGCGCCGCGCCCACCGGAAAGCGCGAATACGGCACATAGGCATTTTTCGCCGCCTCCCGCGCCATGTTCAGGATATCCCGATCTGTCATAGCTTTTGTCCCTCGCTTATCTTTTTTATATACCGTCTGGTCAGGCCGTTTCCCGGACGCGGCCTAGTCAAGGTCGATGGTCCAGTCCTGCATCCCGCTGAAGATATTGTCCTGCGTCGGATCGAGGCCGGAGATAACGCCTCTGTGATACAGGACCTGACTTTTTTCAAAGCAGATGGCCGTGATGGGCGCGGTCTGGCCGATATAGGAATAGAGCTGGTAAATATTCGACTCCTGAAGCTCTCCGTCTGTCCCCAGCGCCGCCTGCATATAGGCGTCCAGCGTCGCGTCGCGCACGCCGCCGTAGTTGAGCTCCCCGCCCGAACCGAGCAGAAGCTCCAGATCCCAGTCCGCGCATAGGCGCACCTCCGCGTAATAGATGTCGTAGCTCCCGTCCTCCAGCGCCGTCATATAGTCCTCATAGCTCAGCTCCCGCAGGTTCACGTCAAGGCCGCAGGAGCGCATGTCGCCGGCAATGAGCCGCGCGGCGGAGACCTTCATGGCGCTGTCGGAGCAGACGATGAAGTTTATGGTGTACCGCAGTCCGCCGGGCTCCAGATAGCCGTCCCCGTCGGCATCCGTCACGCCCAGATTTTTCAAGGCGTTCTGGAAACCCTCCATGCTGTAGGACAGGGTCTTGGCATAGCTTTCCGGGTACAGCCCGCTGTTGGGATGGATGGGGAGCGTCGCGGCGGCGGCCGCGCCCTGCATCACGTCGGACACGATGCCGGATCGGTCGATGATATAGGTCATGACGGCGCGGTATGTGCTTTGGCTGAAAACGCCGCTGTACATATTATAGCCCAGATAGTGCATGCTCGTGGTATCTATATATTTTATGATGTTCGTGCTGGAATAGCCGAGGCTCGAAATGCTCGTCGGGTCGTTTATGACAAGGTCGAGATAGGAATCCTCAAAGGCCTGAAGGATGTCCACCGCCTTTGAGTATTCTTTCAAATGTATGGTGTCGATAGGCATCTCGTTCGCATAGGGGTAATATTCGTTCAGGACAAGGTAATTCCCGCTGGCGCTGAAAACGTAGGGCCCCGTTCCGGCCGGATAGGTATCAAATCCCGTGCCGTATTCGATGCAGGGGATATTCAAAAGCTCGTAAAAGCGGTAGTTCGCCTCGCTCAGCGTGACGGTGAAGCTCTCCGAATCCGGCCAGGAGATGTTGTCCACGCTGCGGAAACGGTCAAGGTACTGCGTGCTGGCGATGTTATGCACCCCCATGGCGTACTGGAGGGAATACACCGCGTCCAGCGACGACATGGAGTCGCCGTTGGAAAACCGGCGCTCCGTGTCCACATAGAAGGTCCATGTGATGCCGTCCTCCGTCTCCCATGAGCTTATGAGGTTCGGCTGGGCGGCAAAGGTCTCGTCCTCCGTTACCAGCGTCTCATATACCAGCATGCTCACCACCTTGTTCCATGCGCTTGTGGTGATATAGGGATTAAAAGAGGAGGTGGAGACGGAATTGAGCGAAAAAATGTGATCCGCGGCGTAGGTGTCAGCCAGCTCCTGACCGATGCTCTGGCCGATGATGACCTCTGCGTCGTCCTCCGCAAGCTCCGTCCTGTCCTCGTCGGACAGGAGCGACTCGCCGCATCCGGCCAGAGCCGCCAAAAGCCCCGCCAGCAGGATAAGCAATATGCTCTTTTTGAGAAATCTCTTCATAATACGATGATATTGGCCTGAGAACCGCGCTCGAGTCCCATGGCCCGGTGCGACCAGTATTTCTCCGGCAGACACATGGTGCATTCGTCCAGTATCTCGATGTTTCCCTCCGGCAGGCCGACCTGCGTGAGCCGCCGTTTTATAACGCCCGGCAGGTCGAGGAAAAACTTTCCCTCCTCGCGGCCGTCGGGCGCATACAGCTCCGGCGCGGAGCCGCCCAGAAGCCTTTCCATGGCCGCGACGACCTCCGCTCCCACCTGAAAGCAGCATTTATGGATACAGGGGCCTATGGCCGCCCGTATTTTTTTCACATCCGCGCCCAGAGCGCGCATCTGCCCCACGGCCCCGGCGCCGATGTCCAGCGCCGTCCCGCGCCAGCCGCTGTGAACCGCCGCGATGACGCCCGCCGACGTTTCCTCCATGAGAAGGGGCGCGCAGTCGGCGGTGAATATCGCCAGAGGCACGCCGGGAACGTCCGTCACATAACCGTCCGCCGGCGGCAGGAGCGGCGGCTCCAGTATCCCGTGGGCGTGCTCCGCGCGGACGGTACGCACCGTATTCCCATGCACCTGACGGCCATGGACGAAGCGGGCTGTATCGATCCCGGCCGACTGGCCGAATATCCGCCAGTTTTCCGCCACCCTTTCCGGGTCGTCAAGATCCAGCCGCCCAAGGTTAAGGCTTGCAAACGCGCCTTCGCTCACGCCGCCCAGTCTGGTCGAAAAGCCGTGCAGACAGGTCAAATTCGGGGCTTTTATCAGGGAGCGCTCACTCATTGCGCCCGCAGCACTCTTTATACTTCAGCGGCCGCGAGCCGTCCGCCTTCCACTTGCCGCAGGGGCAGGGGTCGTTGCGTCCCGGCTTTTTGGCCTTTCTGACGGGCTGTTTTTTGACGGAGGAATCCCCGCCGACGTTATTGACATTGGCCTTGGCGACGCTCCTTCTCTCGATGCTCTGCTGCTGGCGCACGCGGACGGTGAACAGCCGGCGCACCACCTCGGCCCGGATCCCCCGCACCATGGCCTCGAACATGTCGAAGCCCTCCTGCTTATAGGCGTCCACGGGCTTCACGTTCCCATACGCCCGCAGGCCGATGCCCTGCCGCAGGTCGTCCATGGCGTCAATGTGATCCATCCAGTATTCATCCACGACGCGGAGCATGACGACGCGCTCAAGCTCCCGCATGAGGATCGTCCCGTCGGGGAGCTTGCCGAACTCCGCCTCCCGGCGGGCATAGACCTCATCCGCGATGGCCAGAAGCTTTTCGGAAAGAGCGTCCTCCGTGAGGGATCGCAGCTCCTTCTCCTGCGCGGTTATCTGTCCTCTCTGGAGAAATGTCCCGTAAAACGGCTCCAGTATCTCCTCGAGCTGCTCCGCGCTCTCCGGGTGGGGCCTTCCGCCAAGGCCGTCCGACACCTGAGAGCGGATATCCTCCTCTATCATGCCGTGGATGTACTCCCGCAGATCCTCGCCGTCGAGAACCTTCCGGCGCTGCTCATAGATGATGCCGCGCTGGACGTTCATAACGTCGTCGTATTCCAGCGTGTTTTTACGAGCCTGGAAGTGGCGGCTCTCCACGGTCTTCTGCGCCTGCTCGATGGCGTTCGAGAGCATCTTATTGTCGATGGGCGTGTCCTCGTCGAATCCCATGGCCTCCATCATGTTCATGATGCGCTCCGAGCCGAAAAGACGCATGACGTCGTCGGTCATGGCGATGAAGAACCGGCTCTCGCCAGGGTCGCCCTGACGGCCGGAGCGGCCGCGGAGCTGGTT
>CAZEXC010000019.1:0-3172 GCA_964516625.1 uncultured Oscillospiraceae bacterium
TCTCAGTCGATTTGAAAGATGCTGATGCCGTCCGCCTCGTAGATAAGCGCGTAATTTTCGGCAAAATAGTCGTAATCCACGTCGTAGTTGGCGTATTCGTTCCCGCCGATATACACATAATCCACGCCGAGCTCCGCAGCGTAAAGCTCGAAATCCTCGCCGCTTTCAAACATCCGCTTCACCTGCGCCTCCCGCTCGGCATAATCGACGCCGTGATAGTAAAGATACAGGCTGGAGCCGCAGACGATGTTCCTCCCGGCCAGGACGCATACGGGGTTCGTGTGGCTGGTGGCGGTGAGAAAGACGCTGTCCGGCTCCGTGCTTTCCACGATAAACTCCGCCGCGTCCACCTGAGATGCCGACAGGAGCTGATATTTGCTGACCGCCTCGCGCGCCATGCTCAGAAGGCCGGAAAACGTCCCGAAAAACACGACGACGCAGGCGATGATCCCCCGCGCCGCCGGGCGGCGGAGCTTTTCCAGAAGCTGCCACAGCCAGTCGCACACGAGGATGTCCGTTATCATGAACCAGACGTACAGCAGCTTGTTGTTGTCGTACAGGTTCGGCTGGAAGGCCGCGAGGTTCGAGATAACGAAAATGGCCGCCGCGCCCAGAAACAGGCCGAGCTTCTCCCCCCGCAGGAACGGGAGCATGAACCACATCAAAAGGAAGACCACGCCGCAGTTGACAATGAAAAACCACAGCCAGTTGTTGAGCGCCCCGTTTGCTCCGGCGACCCAGCCCAGATTCCAGCGAAGGAGGTTCCCCGTCTGGACGGCGTCCATCGTCCACTTGAGAAATTGCGGCACGGCCAGCGCCAGACACACCGCGCCGTACAGCACATAGCCCTTCACGAGCGCGGCCGCCGTGCCTGATCGCCTTGCCGGCGGCAGGGCGCAGAAAAACCACACGGCGGACAGGATGCCGAGCGCCAGAAAGCTGTGGGTGTGTACCATCGGCAAGGCCCCGGCCAGCACGGCGAGAACGAAAAACGTCCGGCGGGAACCCCGGCCATCGCCGGAAACGGCCTTTTCCACCGCGGTCACGAGCAGGAACATGGCCGCCAGCAGCACGCACCAGCCGGCCATCGTCGTCCTTTGCGGGATGAGCATGTCGCAGATGACGTTTACCCAGCGGATATCCTCCCCGACGAGGTTCGTGGGCGTCGTGTAATACCCGGTGAAGATATCGGAAAAATCATATTTTCCCAGGAAATAAAAAAAGCCGAAGCCGCCGTTTGACACCAGCATGAGCCACGCCATCGCCGTGGGCGCGGTCTTTTGAATGATTTTCTCCGCCAGGAGCCAGAAGCCCCAAAACACGCAAAAGAGCATCACGACGCTTGGGACGATGACGGACATGCGGAGGCTCAGACCGAAAAACCGCAGGCTCGCCGAGGCCGCGTCCACCAGAAACGGATAGTTGAGCTGCTGGCCGGGATAGATGCTGTATTCCGGCGGGAACGTCCCCTGACGGTACAGGCTCTCCACAAAGCCCAGGTGCATGGCAAGGTCGCCGTAGGTGCTCTGTCCGACCCAGAGGCTCCCGTCCTCCGCCGGATACAGGACGTGAGTATGCAGGAGATAGGCGCAGAACGCCGTGGCCGCGAGGGACAGCGCAAGCCCCGCAATATCGCCTGCGGAAAGGGGGAATTTTTTCGGCGCGGCCAGCGCCGCTTTGATTTTTTTGCGCCGGACGACTGCTGTCGCGATGAACATGGCGGCGGCAAAGCCCAGAGCCCGATCCTGAGCGGTCTGCGTAAAACCCCAGAAAAACGCGGCGATGCACGGCAGCCACATGAGCGCCGTGCAGCCGAAAACCAGCCCCAGCCAGCATTTTACCGGCCCCCGCAGGGAGGGGAGCTCCTCCCATGCCAGAGCCAGCCCGAAGAGCATATAAACGGTCAGTGCGAACATAACAACTCCTCACTCCATGGCCGGGCCAAGCTTTGACATAGCCTCCTGAAACCAGTCCGGCAGGTCGGTCCAAAGCTCTATGGGCTGGCCGGTGGCGGGGTGGATGAATCTCAGCCCCCGGGCGTGGAGGCACTGGGTGGACAGGCCCTTGTCCCGCCGTCCGCCGTATAGGGTGTCGCCCAGCAGGGGGTGGCCGATATACGCCATGTGGACGCGTATCTGATGAGTCCGCCCGGTCTCCAGACGACAGCGGACATAGGTGTATTTTGCGTACCTTTCCAGCACCTGCCAGTGGGTCACGGCAGGGCGGGAATTTTTGTCCGTCACCGCCATGCGCCGGCGGTTTTTCGGGTCGCGGCCGATGGGCGCATCCACCGTGCCGCTGTCCTGACGGAAAAGGCCGTGGACGACGCAGTCGTATACGCGGGACAGGGAGCGATCCTTCAGCTGCGCCGACAGCGCCAGATGGGCCGCGTCGTTTTTCGCGGCGATGAGAAGCCCGCTGGTGTCCATGTCGATGCGGTGGACGATGCCGGGGCGCAGCTCGCCGCCGACGCCGGAAAGACTTTCCCCGCAGTGGGCCAGAAGCGCGTTTACAAGCGTGCCGTCCGGGTGGCCGGGGGCGGGGTGGACGACAAGCCCCCGGGGCTTGTTCACGACGATAACGTCCCCGTCCTCATAGACCACGTCCAGCGGGATATTCTGCGGCGCGGCGGAGGGCTCCTGCGCGTCCGGCAGGACGACGGAAAACACGTCCCCCTCCTGAACGCGGTAATTTTTCCGCAGAGGGACGCCGCCTTTCGTCACGAGCCCTTCCTCAAGAAGGCGCGCCGCCGCGCTCCGGCTGCGTATCTCGTCCGCATGGGCAAGGAGGGCGTCGATCCTGTCGCCGCCCTCCTGTGCAATGATTTGAATGGTTGTTCCCATCTCTCTGTTCCCGGCGGTCAGAAATCGCCAAATTCGGAGAAAATGTCCGCCAGCTCCGCGGAAATATCGTCCGCCTTTGGCCGATCGGCGTTTTTCTCCGGCGTTTTCCCGGGCTTTTCGGGGGACTTGGGAGCCGCGTCAAAGCCAAAATCGAAATCGCCCGCGGGGTCGTAATTGTCCCGGTCGAGCTCCGCGTCGTAAAAATAATCGTCGTCCTCAGGCTCGTCCTCGTCGTCAAAGACAAAATCGTCGCGGCGATGTCTGGGCTCCGGCTCGCGTTTCGGCTTTGTCCGCGTTCTGGGCTTCGCTTCCGAGCCGGCTCCGGGCTC
>CAZEXC010000019.1:3272-21680 GCA_964516625.1 uncultured Oscillospiraceae bacterium
GCTTGCGCTCCGGCTTCGGCTCGGTTTTGGGCTCCGGCTTCGGCTCGGGTTCCGGCTCCGGCTTGCGCTCCGGCTTTGGTTCCGGCTCCGGCTCCGATCTCCCCTCGCCTTTATCGTCCGAGGCGCGGCCGTATCGGGCGCTGAAGCGGCGTTCAAAAGCTTCCTCGTCATCGGCCCTTTCGGGCGGCGCGTCCTCCGGATTTTCCCCGTCTTTTTCTTCGGAGACCTTTACCTCCGCGCCGAACGTCCACTCCGCAAAGGGATCGTCGGGGTCTATCGAGCGAAGCTCCTCCTCCAGCGTTTTATGCTCGCCGCGGTGGGGGATCTTTGCGTAAGGCGCTTCCCTGGCGGCCTTGTCGTCAAGCTTCTGCTGTCTTTTTTCCCGCATACGGCGGCCCAGAGACGTTTCGTTCGCGCGCTTGACCGCCTCCGGCTCCCGGTACAGCACCAGATGGATACAGAACAGGATGCCGCAGACCGTGATAAAAATATCCGCCACATTGAACACGGGGAAGGTGAAAAACTCGAACTCGAACATATCGACCACATAACCGTAAAGCGCCCGGTCGATACAGTTTCCGACGGCGCCCGCCATCACCAGAACGGCCATCCACCGGCCAAAGCCGGTGTGGATGACCTCGCGGTTGATGAGGATGATAATGGTTATGACAAATATCAGCGTCACGACCACCAGCAGCCACCGGGCGTTTTGCAGGATGCTGAAGGCCGCGCCGGTATTGTGGACGTTTGTCATGTGGATGATGCCGGGGATGATCTCGATGCAGTCGTCCCCGACGGCCGACAGGACGATATTTTTTGTTGTCCAGAACTTCGCCGCCTGATCCAAAATCAGGACCAGCACGGCCGCAATGGCATAAATCACCGTTTCTTCCTCCTGCGTATATCTCTCGCGGAGCGGAGCTTCTTACGCCTCCGTCCGGCTCTCCTTCAGGGCGCGGGCGCAGCGGGCGCAAAGCTCGGGATATTCGGCGTCCTGTCCCACGGTAGGAGAATGGGTCCAGCAGCGGGGGCACTTCGGCGCGGCCGACGGCGCGACCTCGATGTTCACACCCGGGAACTCCACGCCGGCCCAGCCGTCGCCGGCGCCCTCCCTGATCTCCGTTTCGGAGACGATGAAAAGCGCCTCAAAATGCTGCTTTCCGACACGCTCCATAGCGGCTTTCGCGCCGTCGCCGACGTGGATCGTCACCTTGGCCTCCAGCGGCTTTCCGATGATTTTATCGGCGCGGGCAAGCTCCAGAGCCTTGTTCACGTCGTTTCTCAGATGGAGGCTCTCCTCCCAGAAACGCTCGTCTTCCTCGCTGAGCTTCCAGACGGGATCGGCGGCGGGCATATCGTTCAGCATGACGCTGCGGCCGTCCTCCCCCTCCATATGGGGCATGGACTGCCATATCTCGTCGGCGGTGAAAGACAGGATGGGCGCGAGAAGGCGCACCATAGCGTCCAGTATGAGCCATATGGCGGACTGGGCGCTGCGCCGCGCGCGGCTCCGGGGCGCCTCGCAGTAGAGCCGGTCTTTCACGATGTCGAGATAGATGTTCGACATATCCACGACGCAGAAATTGTGGATGGCGTAGGTAACGCTCCAGAACTCGTATTTCTCATACGCCGCCAGGCACTTCTCGATAAGGGCGGCGCAGCGGCTCAGGGCCCACTGGTCGGGGGGCAGCATGTCGCTCCGGCCGACCATGTCCGCGTTGGGATCGAAATCGTTGAGGTTGCCGAGGATGAAGCGGGCGGTATTGCGTATTTTGAGGTACTTGTCCGAAAGCTGCTTGAAGATGGCGTCGGACGCGCGCATATCCAGCCGGAAGTCGGCGCTGGCAGCCCACAGGCGGCACAGATCCGCGCCGTATTTCTGGATGACCTCGTCCGGCGAGATCCCGTTTCCAAGGCTTTTGTGCATGGCGCGGCCCTCGCCGTCCACCGTCCAGCCGTGGCACAGGACGGCCTTATACGGAGCCTCGCCGCGCAGAGCGACGGAGGTCAGAAGGCTCGACTGGAACCAGCCGCGGAACTGGTCGCCGCCCTCCAGATACAGATCCGCCGGCCAGACGCCGGGGCTGTCGAGCTCCATGGACGCTATGTGGGTGGAGCCGGAATCGAACCAGCCGTCCAGCGTGTCGGTCTCCTTTTCCGTCACCCTGCCGCCGCAGTGGGGGCAGGAAAAGCCCGCGGGCAGAAGCTCCTGCGCCGTCATGTCGAACCAGGCGTTGGAGCCCTTCTCCCCGAACACCCTCGAAACGGAGTCGATGGTCTCCGGCGTGCAGACGGGCTTGCCGCAGTCCGCGCAGTAGAAAACGGGGATGGGCAGGCCCCAGCGGCGCTGGCGGCTGATGCACCAGTCGGCGCGCTCGCGGATCATGCTCTCCATGCGGTCGCCGCCCCACTCGGGGTTCCATTTGACCTTGCGCGCGGCGCGCACCGCGTCCTCCTTGAACGCATCGACGGAGCAGAACCACTGATCCGTGGCGCGGTAGAGGATAGGGCTGTGGCAGCGCCAGCAGTGGGCGTACTGGTGCGTGATGGTCTCGCTGGCGAAAAGAGCGCCGCAGTAGAGCAGGTCGGAAAATATCTTCTGATTTGCCTCGTCGGTGGTCAGCCCCTCATAGGGCCCGGCAAGCTCGTTCATGCGGCCCTGATCGTCCACGGGCACAAGGATGCCGATATTCGTTTTGCCGGAGGCGTCGTACTTCCGGCAGACCTCGTAGTCCTCCTGGCCGTGTCCGGGCGCGGTGTGGACGCAGCCGGTGCCGGCGTCCAGCGTGACGTGGTCGCCCAGAATGACGACGCTGTCCCGGTCAAACAGGGGGTGGCGGGCCGTCATAAGCTCGAACTCGCTGCCCTTCAGCTCGGCCAGTATTTCCAGCCGTTCAAGGCCCGCGGCCTTTCGTACCTCATCAAGCCTTCCTTTGGCGACGATGTAGACCTCGCCGTTGGGCTGCTGCGCGAGCACATAATCCAGATCGGCATTCAGGCATATCGCCTGGTTGCCGGGGATGGTCCAGGTCGTCGTGGTCCAGATGACGAAGTACAGATCGTTTAGATCGCAGTACTTTCCCAGCTTCCCTTTGTCGTCGGAGACCCGGAACTTCACATATATGGACTGGCACTCGTCCTCGGCGTATTCGATTTCCGCCTCGGCCAGCGCCGTCTCGTCCTTGGGACACCAGTACACGGGCTTTTTGCCCTTGTAGATGTAGCCCTTCTGGTACATGGCGCCGAAGACCTTGACCTCCTCGGCCTCAAATTTGGGATCCATCGTGCGGTAGGGGTGATCCCAATCGCCAAGCACGCCCAGACGCCGGAAGCTTTGGCGCTGCACGTCGAGATAGTGCTCGGCGTATTCGTGGCACGCGGTGCGAAATTCCGACACGCTCATGGCCTTGCGGTTCAGCTTCTGCTCTTTTATGATGGCCGATTCGATGGGCATGCCGTGGTTGTCCCAGCCGGGCGTGTAAAAAACCTTATAGCCGCTCATGCTCTTATAGCGGTTGATAAAGTCCTTTATGCACTTATTCAGCCCCGTACCCATGTGGATGCCGCCGTTGGAGAACGGGGGGCCGTCGTGCAGCACAAACAGGGGCTTTCCCTCGTTCCGCTTGAGCATCTCGTGGTACAGATCCATCCCGTCCCACGCCGAAAGCATCTCCGGCTCGCGCTTGGGGAGCCCCGCGCGCATGGGGAATGCCGTCTTGGGAAGATTTACCGTTGCGTTATAATCCATGGACAATTACCTTCTACCTTCTCCTATATAGCTTGCAAGGGCGGAGCCCCAGCGCCCCGCCCGAAAACGTATGCAAATCAGATGTCGTCGTCAAAGCCCTTTCGTCTCGGATTTGCGTCCCCGAAGCGGCGGGTAGGCTCATCCTCCTCGGGAAGCTCCGTGTCCACCTCGATATGCTCCTCCGGCTCGCTCAGCGCCGCGTGAACCGCCGACGCCTCGATGCTCTTGACCGCCCGGTCGACATCGGTTTCCTTTGCCGGCGCGGCGCCTGCCCCCGGAGCGGGACGCTCTGCCTCGGCCCCGCCGCCCACGAGATCCATGCGGCTGAGCTTTTCGTAAAACGCGATCTGCTTTTCGCAGACGGCGCGCATATGGTCAAAAAATTTCGCCGTGGCCTTTTTTGCCTCCTCGAGCTTGGCTTCCTCGTTTGCGATGCCGTCGGTGGCGTGGCGGGTCAGCGCGTCGGCGGAGTCCTTCGCCTGCGCGATCATGGCGTCCGCCTTTTCCTTGGCCTCGCTCTCGATCTGGGCGCTCATCTTCTGCGCCGACATGAGCGCCAGACGCATGGAATCCTCCGTCTGGCGGTATTCCTCAATCTTCTCCACCAGAACGCGCATCCGGCCCTTGAGGGTGGCGTTTTCCTTGGCCAGAGCAGACAGATCCGCCGCGATCTGGTCGAGAAATTCGTCCACCTGTCCCATATTATAACCGTTGAAGGACTTTTCAAAGGTCTTTTCCCGGACATCCTGTGCTGTTGTCATATCTTACCCCTATCCTTTCTGATTTGAGCCGCCCGGCGCAGCCGCATTCCGGCGGGCTGTCCGAACCGGATTCTGCTCTCCGTTTTTCGCCTGTCCGTATATTCTCGGATCTGAAAACAGATCCCTTTTCCGTCAGATATATACGCCGTTATTTTCCAGCTCGTCGATAAGGTCGCCCATGATATCCACCGTGAACGGGGTAATGATATATGTATTGATGGCGACTTTTTTGATTTTTCCGTCGTTTGCGTAAGCCACGCCGGAAAGGAAATCCACGAGACGGCGAGCCACATCTTTGTTCGTTGTTTCGAGATTCATGACCACCGTGCGCTTTTCTCTCAGATGGTCGGCGATCTCCGCCGCCTGTTCAAAGCGTTCCGGCTTTGCCAGAACCACCTGCAGCGCCGTGGTGGTGTGGATATTCACGACCTTGTTGTCCTTTTTGGGAGCGGAACGCGTCTCCGGCTCGGGCGCGTCGAATTCCGAAAAGGAGCCGCGCCTGTCCTGCCTCGGCGCGACGATCGTCGGCTCGTCGTCCACCTCCTCGGCCGGGCCGCCGAAGAAATCGTCCTCGTCCTCGTCATACGGCTTCGTCAGTTTTTTCAGTTCGTCAAGAAAACCCATTACATGCCTCCTGAACCGTCTGGTTCCTGGGACCGAATATAAGAGAGCCCACGCGAACCATATTGGCGCCCTCTTTTATCGCGTCCTCATAATCGTCTGACATACCCATGGATAAAAAGTCCATGGTGACATTATCGTATTTTTTCTCGCTATTGTCAATATAAAGCTTATACATTGCGGGAAAATAAACGCGGGAATTCTCCGCCGGCGGTATGGCCATAAGCCCCCGCACCCGGATGCCGGAAAGCCCGCGGGCGCTTTCAAAAAGCTCCTCGAGCGCCTCGGGCGGCACGCCGGATTTGGCGTTCTCCCTTCCAATATTTACCTCGATAAGGATGTCCTGCGCCGCGCCCAGAGAAACGGCGCGTCTGGAAATGGCCTCCATGAGCGCGAGACTGTCCACGGACTGGATGAGATCCACCTTTCCCGCCACATATTTTACTTTGTTTGCCTGCAGGTGGCCGATCATGTGCACCGCCGCGCCGTCGTACGCCCCGGCCTCGCCTTTGGCGCGCAGCTCCTGAACGTAGTTTTCGCCCACGGCGGAAAGCCCCGCCCGCACCGCCCGGCGCACAAGCTCCGCCGGCTTCGTTTTTGCCACGCCCACCAGAGTCACGTCCCGGCCTCCGGCGGCAAGCTCTATACGCTCGCGCACAAAGGAAAGCCTGTCCTCCAGCGAGAGCTCCATGATATTTTCCATCAGCGAAACACCTTCCCGTTATAAAGCCCGTTGGCACGCACTATGATCTCGTTTCCTTCCCGCAGGGCATCGTCCCCGTCGGAGCTCACCAGAGCGTATTCCTCTCCGGCGTAAATGAGCGTCACCTTTTTCCGCTCGGCCTGCAGCCCCGTCATGGTGAACACGCACAGCCTGTCCGTTTCATCCTCCGGGTCATAGCTGTAATAGCTTGTGACCGATATGTCCCCGCCGCCGTCGTCGTCCGGCAGGCTCACCGTCCCGCCGCCGCCGGAGAGATCCGGCGCGTCCTCGCCGTCCCAGAGCCAGCAGAAAACGGCAAGACGCCGGGACGGGCGGGTGTCCTCCTCGCTGCCGGACTCCACGCCGATGGGCAGCTCGCCGTAGCGCTGGGCGTCTCCCAGCTCCGATACCGTCGCCTCATAGGAGGAATCGCCGAGGGTCAGCGTCACCGTGCCGCCCTCCGCAAGGCGGCTGCCGTCCTCCTCGGACACATAGCACGCATAATAGCGGTAAAGGCCTTTCAGGGGAACGCGGAGGCCCGTATATTCGCTGTATACGATATCTGCGGAGACCGCCCGCACCGCGAGCATATTGGAAAAGCCCTTGTCAAGAGAAAACAGGACGATCTGTTCGTCGCCCCGGGCGCGGCCGATATATTCGACCTTTGCCGTGAGGCTGCCGTCGTAATACCGGCCAAAGGAAAGCTGCACCGTCATGCCCGCCACAAGGCGGGAGGCGTCCTCCCGGCTGACGATGGCGGCATAATACCAGTAATACGAGGTCACGAGCTTTCCGATGACGTTCTGCTCCACCACGCGGTCGGCGGAGATGATCTCGCGAAGCTCGTCGGGGTACAGATCCTCTATATATTCGGGGGTCACGCCCTCGAAGCCGTCCACAACGGTGGAAAACATCCCGCTCTGCGCGACGGTTATCTCCTCCGTGTCGCCGGAAGATGTGGCCAGGAGCTGATCGTATTCCGTCTCGAGCTGCTGAAGATATTCCTCTGTTGCGTTTTCGCTGCCGGTGCTGAAAAGAAGCCCCTCAAGGGCGCTTTCCTCCGTGTCAACGCCCGCAAGCTCCCCATTCCTCACAGCCGCTGAGATACCCGTCAGCGCTTCATACACCGAGCTTTCCCTGTCCTTCGCGGTCAGACTGCCGCTCCCGGTGTCGGACAGGCTGCTTTCCACGTCCTGTATCTCCCGCGCAAGGACGCCGATCTGAGAGGCTCTTTCCAGCGCCTGCTCCGAGCCGTACGCCACCGCCACGGCGCCTCCGGCGGCGATTTTGTCGCCGTCCGAGGCCGTGACGTTTATGTATTGCGCGTCGCTTTTGATGAGAAGCTCGCTGCGCACCACGAGCCCGCTTACAGGGGACGTGTCCGATATGGTGGCCGTGACGGTGAGGGACGTCTGCACCGGGTCGATGAAACGGTTGACGACGTAAACCGCCAGATAGGCCGTCATGGCACAGAATACCAGCGCGGCGACGATTTTCATCAGGGTATCTGTTTTCTTCAAATTACTGCGTTTCCTCCGTGAACGTCAGGGGCTTTGCCGGCGCTACCGTGGATATGGCGTGCTTGTAAATCATCTGCTGCCTGCCCTCGGAATCCACCAGCACGGCGAATGCGTCAAACCCCCGTATCACGCCGCGGAGCTGGAAGCCGTTCATGAGAAATACGGTCACGGGCATCCGTTCCCGGCGCGCCTGATTCAAAAAAGTGTCCTGAAGATTCTGTGATTTCTGCATCTCTGCCATCCCTTCCGGAGAGGAAAAGCATCGAGAAATATAAAAGATATTTTATCATAGCCTGTCCCTCCGTAAAATAGTTATTTTGTACAAAAAACCTGTACAAAGGCTATTTTACGGCCTGTACGCCGGGAATTTCCGTCGAAATCTGTCGGGCGGCGCTCATATCCGGCATATTTTCCCATCGGAGCCAGCGGAGCGTATCGTCCCGCCGCAGCCAGGTGAGCTGTCGCTTGGCGTACTGCCGGGATTTTGTTTTCACGGTCTGCACCGCGTCCTCATAGGAGCACTGCCCCGCAAGATACGCCGCCGTTTCCTTATAGCCGATGGCCTGCATGGCGGTGCTGTCCATGGGAACGCCCCCGTCCAGAAGGGCCTTTACTTCCTCCGCGAGTCCCCGCTCGAACATCTCCTCCGCCCTGCGGTCTATCCGCTCATACAGCCGCGAGCGATCCCGGAACTCCAGCGCCAGCTTCACGGCGGTATACCGCGGCGGCGCTTTTTTCGACGCCTCGTCGTGGCTCGTGATGGTCCGGCCCGTCAGGATATAGACCTCCCGCGCGCGGACAAGACGCTTTTTGTCCCGGGGGTGCAGGATCGCCGCCCGCGCCGGGTCTGTCCCGCGGAGCTTTTCCAGAAACGCCTCGCCGCCGATGCGGTCGTACTCCTCCTCCAGCTCGCGGCGGAGGCTTTCGTCCGATCCCGCGGCGGCGTATTCCGTGCCGCGAAGGAGCCCTTCGATATACAGCCCCGTGCCGCCGACGACGATGGGGAATTTCCCCCGTGCGCGGATGTCCTCCACGCACGCGGACGCCATCCGGCAGTATTTCGCCGCGGAAAACGCCTCCCGGGGGTCGGCCACGTCCAGCATGTGGTGTCTCACGCCCCGCCGTTCGGCCGCGTCGGGCTTTGCCGTGCCGATGTCCATGCCGCGGTACACCTGCATGGAGTCGGCGGAGACGACCTCGCCGTCCAGAAGCAGCGCAAGCTCCACGCCCAGAGCGGTCTTTCCCGTGGCTGTAGGGCCGGTGATGACCAGAAGGTCAGGCATTTTTCATCAGATCCTCGTACTTTCGGATATATTCCAAAAGGTTCTTGACGCGTCCGAAGTGCTCCTCCTCCGACTCCGCCAGAGCGTTATACTCGTCTTTGACGAATTGCTCCTCGGCCTCCAGAGCGATGCGCTTGTACTCGAGCATATCCTCGTAGCATATCTCGGCGTATTCATCCACGATCTCCTTCAGGAGCGCGAGCTGCTCGTCACTGAGCTCTATCTTCATAAGCTTTCCCTTCCTCCGCTGTCAGACGATGCGCTTGAACTGTTTGTCCAGCTCCTTCCGGGTCAGAGCCACGGCCACGGGCCGCCCGTGCGGACAGTATTTTATTTCGCCGGAGACGACCTTGTCCACCAGCACCTGCAATTCCCGGGGATCGGTGTCCCACCCGGCCTTCACCGCCGCCTTGCAGGAAATGGTCTGCAAAGCGCCGTCCCACGCGAGGTCGCGGCTCCCGCTGCGGAGCTTTTCGCATATCTCCTCCAGCGCGGGGACGACCTGCGCCGGGTCGAGGATATCCGGCACGCCGCGGACGATGACGTCCTCCTGCCCGAAGTCCTCGAGCTCAAAGCCGAGCCTGCGCAGAAGCTCCCCGTTTTCCTCCATTGCCTGCCTGTCCTCCGCGTCCGGATGCCATGGCTCCGGCGTAAGGAGCTCCTGAGACATCACGGTCCGCCCCTGAGCCTTGAGCCGGTCGAAATTCATCCTCTCGTGGGCGGCGTGCTTGTCGATAAGAAGCATCGTGTCGCCCTTTTCGGCGATGATGTATGTCCGCATGACCTCCCCGACCAGACGGGCGGCGGACGGCTTTTCCGTCCCCGCCGGGAACATGGTCATCTGCTCCTGCTCCGGCGGCTGCTCCCGGGCCTGCTCCGCCCGGGGCGGGGGCGGCGTCGGACGGCTCGGCGCCGCGGCGGGAAAATACTCCCGCGCGGGCGCGCTCCGCCGGTAAAGGGCCGGGGGGCTGTGCAGCACCGGGCGGCCGGACGTTTCCCGTTTCGGCGGCTCCTGCCGCGCGGGGGCGGAAAAGGCCCGCTCCGGCTCCGCCGGTGTCCGAAGGGCTTTTTTCGTCCCCGGGGAAAGCTCCATTTCCATCGGGCGCTCCTCGCCGCAGACAGCGCCCAGCGCGGCGTAATACACCGCGTCGAAGACCTGCTTTTCCGAGGAGAATTTCACCTCGCTTTTCGTGGGGTGGACGTTTACGTCCACCGCGCCGGGATCGACCTCGATATAGATGACGCACGCGGGGAAGCGTCCCACGAGAAGGGTATTTTTATACGCCTGCTCCACCGCCGCCTGCAAAAGCGCGGATCTTATGCTCCGGCCGTTCACAAAAAAATACTGCATGGAGCGGTTCCCCCGTCCCGCCGCGGGGGACGAGACGAACCCCGATACGGAAACGGCGGCGTCCCCGCCCTGCGCCGGGAGCATGGACAGGGCGACGTCCCGCCCCAGAAGGGCGTAGACCGCCGAGGACTGTCTGCCGTCGCCCGGCGTGAAAAATTCTTCCTTCCCGTCCCGCAGACAGCGCACGGAGATATCCGGCCGGCCCAGCGCCACGCGCAGGGCAAGCTGCACGCAGTACGCCCCCTCCGAACGGTCGGACTTCATGAATTTCAGCCGCGCCGGGGTGTTATAAAACAGATCCCGCACCGTAAACGACGAGCCCTTGGGACAGCCGAGGCTCCGCATATCCGTGATATCCCCGCCGTCCACACAAACGCGTGTGCCGGCGTCGTCCCCGCCGCGGCGGGTGGAAAGCTCCATCCGGCTGACGGCGGAGATAGCCGCCAGCGCCTCGCCGCGAAAGCCCATCGTCGCGATGGCCTCCAGCCCCCGCTCGTCGGAGAGCTTGGAGGTGGCGTGGCGCAGAAAGCAGTTTCCCGCGTCCTCCGGCGCCATACCGCAGCCGTCGTCCGTCACGCGGATAAACGTGGCGCCGCCGCCCCTGAGCTCCACGGTCATGTTTTTCGCTCCGGCGTCCACGGCGTTTTCCATGAGCTCCTTTATGACGCTGCCGGGCCGCTCCACCACCTCGCCGGCGGCGATCATATCCGCCACATGGGGGGATAGGATATTGATAACAGCCATAGATACTTCTCCTTTTTTGCCGCCTTGATTATAACACAAATAAATGCTATATTAAAGAAAAAACCGAGAGCGCGAGGATCGCAGGAGACTTTATGTACGACAGACGGGAGATAACGCAGCGGGAGCTGGACGAGCAGCGCCTGTACTGCGAAAAAATACGCGCCGCCATATCCGACCGGCCCCATTACGCCATGGTGGAGACTTACGGCTGCCAGCAAAACGAATCCGACAGCGAGATACTCCGCGGCTGGCTCACAGACTGCGGCTACGATCTCACCGACGACCCGGATCGGGCGGACGTCATCGCCGTGAACACCTGCGCCGTCCGGGAGCACGCGGAGATGCGCGTTTTCGGGAACGTCGGCGCGCTCAGCCGCGCCAAGGCGGAAAATCCCGGGCTCATCGTCTGCGTCGGCGGCTGCATGGCCCAGCAGGAGACGGTGAAAAACCGCATCCGCGATTCCTTCCGCGTGGTGGATCTGGTCTTCGGCCCCCACGAGATTTGGAAGTTCCCGGAGCTCCTGTGGCGGGCCATGGAGCGCCACGGGCAGCGCGGCGGGAAGGGCCGCCTTATCTCCGCCGAGCCGTCGGACGGCGTGGTGGCGGAAAACCTGCCCCGCCGGCGGGACAGCGGCATCAAGGCGTGGCTGTCCATTATGAACGGCTGCGACAATTTCTGCACATACTGCATCGTGCCCTACGTCCGGGGCAGGGAGCGGAGCCGCCGCCCGGAGGATATTCTGGCGGAGGCGTCCGAGCTTGCCGCCGCGGGGTACAGGGACATCACCCTTCTCGGCCAGAACGTCAACAGCTACGGCAAGGGGCTTGACGGCGGGATGGATTTTCCCGAGCTTCTGCGGGCCGTGAACGATATCGACGGCGATTTCATCATCCGTTTTATGACGAGCCATCCCAAGGACGCCACGGAAAAGCTCTTTCGCGCTATGGCGGAGAGCGAAAAATGCGCCCGCCACCTCCATCTGCCCCTGCAGTCCGGCTCCGACCGCGTCCTGAAGGCCATGAACCGGCACTATGACCGAAGCGCCTATCTGGAAAAGGTGGCTATGGCGCGGAAATACATGCCCGATCTCGTCCTCACAACGGACATCATCGTGGGCTTTCCCGGCGAGACGGAGGAAGATTTTAACGACACTCTCTCCCTTGTGGAGCAGATAGGCTACGACGCCATGTTCACGTTTATCTACTCCCCGCGGCCCGGCACGCCCGCCGCCGCCATGGACGACCCGGCGACCCGGGCGGAAAAGCAGGCGCGGTTCGACCGGCTGGTGCAGACGGCAAACGCCATCTCCGCCGAAAAGCACGCGGCCTATGTCGGCAAGACCCTCCGCGTTCTGGTAGACGGCCGGGCGCAGGACGGCAAGCACGATCTCTCCGCCCGCACAAAGGGAGGGCGGCTCGTGCATCTCCACGGCGACGCGTCCCTTATCGGGCGGTTCACGGACGCGGTCATCACCGGCAGCAGCACATGGGCGCTGTTCGGCGAGCCGGTATAAACGGAAAGAGAAGGAAGATACGGAAATGGCCGAAATGACGCCGATGAAGCGGCAGTATTACGAGATAAAGCAGCAGTGTCCGGACTGCCTTCTGTTTTTCCGTCTGGGCGATTTTTACGAGATGTTCGACGACGACGCCCGCCTTGCCTCGCGGGAGCTCGACCTTGCGCTCACGACACGGGACAGGAACAAGTCCGCCGAGGAGCAGACGCCCATGTGCGGCGTGCCGTACCACTCCAGCGAGGCGTATATCGCCCGGCTCATCGCCAAGGGCTATAAGGTCGCCATCTGCGAGCAGCTTGAGGATCCCGCCGCCGCGACCGGCATCGTGGATCGGGGCGTTATCCGCGTCATCACCCCCGGCACGGTGACGGACAGCTCCATGCTGGAGGAGGGGCGCTCGAATTATCTCTGCGCCGTGTGGCTCGGCGAGACCGGCGGCGCGGCGGCCTTCTGCGACGTGTCCACAGGGGAGTTCTGCGCCGCGGGCTTTTCGGAGGAACCCGTCTCCCACATCCTTAACGAGCTTGGCCGCTTCTGCCCCCGGGAGGCCGTTCTCTCCGCCGGGGCGCTGGACAGCGCGGATATCCGCGCTTTTCTGGGAAAGCTCGACTGCCTGACAGAAGACGGCTCCGGCCGATTTGACCCGGAGCAGTGCGAGCGCCTTGTGTGGGAGCGCTTCGCGGAAAAGGCCGCGCCGGACGAGACGCTGGCCGCCGGAGCGCTGCTTTCCTATATCATCGAGACGCAGAAATTCGACCTTTCCCACATTCGGAGCCTTGACCGCTTCGCGGACGGGCGGTACATGGAGCTCGACTACGCCACCCGCCGGAATCTGGAGCTGACGGAAAACCTCCGCACCGGCGAAAAGCGGGGAAGCCTTCTGTGGGTCCTCGACCGCACAAAGACCCCCATGGGCGGGCGGCTCCTGCGCTCGTGGGTGGAGAGGCCGCTCCTGAACCCCGCCGCTATCAGGCGCCGCCTTTCCGCCGTCGGCGAGCTGGCGGATCAGTCCGTTGTCCGCGCGGAGCTCATCGTGACGCTCCACGACATCGGCGACATCCAGCGGCTCATCGGCCGCTGCGTTTACGGCACGGCGAACGGCCGGGATCTTGCGGCGCTGGGGACATATTTTTCCAGACTGCCGCGTCTTGCGGAGCTTCTTGACGGGGCGAAATGCGCCATGCTGCGGGATATCGCCGGTCTTGACCCTCTGGCAGATTTGCGGGACGACATTGCCGGGCTCATTGCCGACGAGCCGCCCTTTTCCGTCCGGGAGGGGGGCATCATCCGCCCGGGCGCGGACGCGGAGGTCGATCGGCTGCGCGACGTGCGGGATAACGGCGCGCAGCTCATTGCACAGTTGGAGGCGCGGGAGCGTGAGCGCACCGGCATCAAAAAGCTCAAAGTCGGCTATAACAAGGTTTTCGGCTATTACATAGACGTGCCCCGCTCCGCCGGGGACGCGCCCCTGCCGGATACCTACATCCGCAAGCAGACCCTCGTGTCGAACGAGCGGTATTTCACGCCGGAGCTGAAGGAGCTGGAAAACACGCTCCTGAACGCGAAGGATCAGATCGCGGATCTGGAATACAGCATCTTCTGCGGGCTGCGGGATCGCGCGGCCGCTCAGGTGGAACGGGTGCAGGCCGCGTCGGCCGCGGTGGCCGCGCTGGACGCGGTGTGTTCTCTGGCGGAGGTGGCCGTACGCAACAACTATTCCATGCCGGAGATAGACCTGTCCCGCACGCTGGACATACAGCAGGGCCGCCACCCTGTGGTGGAGATGGCGCAGAAGGACGCGCTTTTCGTCCCGAACGACACGTTTCTGAACGACAGCACCGACCGGGTCGCCATCATCACCGGCCCCAACATGGCCGGAAAATCCACCTACATGCGCCAAACGGCGCTCATCGTCCTTATGGCGCAGATCGGGAGCTTTGTGCCCGCCCGCTCGGCCACTATCGGCGTGGTGGACAGGGTATTCACCCGCATCGGCGCGTCGGACGACCTTGCCAGCGGCCGATCCACCTTCATGGTGGAGATGGCGGAGATGGCGAACATCCTCCGCCACGCCACGGGCGCGTCGCTTCTCGTGCTCGACGAGATAGGCCGCGGCACCTCCACCTTCGACGGCATGGCCATCGCAAGAGCCATGCTCGAATACTGCGCCGACAAACGCAAACTGGGCGCGCGCACCATGTTCGCCACCCATTACCACGAGCTGTCCGCGCTGGAGGGGACGCTCGAGGGCGTGAAAAATTACAACATCACCGCCAAAAAGCAGAACGGGGAGCTCATCTTCCTGCGGAAGATCGTCCCCGGCAGCGCCGACGACAGCTACGGCATCGAGGTGGCGAAGCTCGCGGGCGTGCCGGACGCCGTCATCCGCAAGGCAAAGCAGTATCTCGCCGAGCTTGAGTCCGGCGCTTCCGATACGTCCCTCCGCGCGCCGGACGCCGACGGGGAACCGGCGCAGGTGAGCCTTCTCGACACCGCCGGGAGCGCTCTGGCCCGGGAGCTGGCGGCTCTCGACCCCGATACGCTCACGCCTCTGGAGGCGCTGAACCTTTTGTACAGGCTGAAAAAAATCGCCGAGGGCGGCTGAACCCCGAGCGGGCTTCCGGCTCATATGACGTCAGCGACCGTACCGCCGCACAGACGGAAGTCTGTGCGGCGGCAGTCTGTGAAAGACGCCGGGGGTGGCCCGGCGCTTTCCGCGCGACAGGAGAAAAAAGAACGGTTTTTGGCTCATTTTCCCGGCTGACGGCGGGATCGGCGAGTGATTAATGTTCTTTAACTTGACTTGTTACAATGTAATGTTGTAGTATTATGCAGTATGGACAATGCGGTTTTTTTCGCATTACGAAGAAAAACGGAGGCATCCTTTTATGGATTTTACGCTCTCGAAGGAGCAGGAAATGCTGCGGCAGCTATTCCGGGATTTTGCCCAGAATGAGGTGAAGCCTCTGGCGGCCGAGATAGACGAACAGGAGCGTTTCCCATGGGAAACGGTGGAGAAAATGGGAAAGCTCGGCATGATGGGCGTGTATTTCCCCAAAAAATACGGCGGCGGCGGCGCGGATGTGCTTTCATACGCCATGCTGGTGGAGGAGCTCGCGAAGGTCTGCGGCGCTACCTCCATCATCGTCAGCTCCCATACGTCCCTTTGCTGCGCGCCCATATATGAGTTTGGCACAGAGCAGCAAAAGCAGAAATACCTTCCCTCTCTCCTGTCGGGCCGGTGGGTCGGCGCTTTCGGGCTGACCGAGCCCAGCGCCGGGACGGACGCCTCCTGTCTTCAGACCGCCGCCGTGCGCGACGGCGACAGCTACATCCTGAACGGCTCCAAGATATTCATCACGAACGGCGGCGCGGCGGAGTGCTATATCATCTTCGCCGTGACGGACAGATCGGCGGGTCACCGTGGCATATCCGCCTTTATTGTGGAACGTTCCTTCCCCGGGTTTTCCGTCGGCCGGGAGGAAAAGAAGCTGGGCATCCGGGGCTCCTCCACGGCGGAGCTGGTGATGGAGGACTGCGTCGTGCCGAAGGAGAACCTTCTCGGCAGGGAGGGACAGGGCTTTAAGATAGCCCTGCACACGCTGGACGGCGGGCGCGTCGGCGTGGCCGCGCAGGCGCTCGGCATCGGCGAGGGCGCTATCGACGAGGCCGTCGCCTACACGAAGGAGCGCATCCAGTTCGGAAAGCGCATCAGCCAGTTCCAGTGGACACAGTTCCAACTGGCCGATATGGCCACGAAAATGCAGGCCGCGCAGCATCTCGTTTACGCCGCCGCCTGCGCCAAGCAGGCCGGGGAGGATTACAGCCGGCAGGCCGCTATGGCAAAGCTTTTTGCCTCGGAAGCCGCCGGCGACGTGACCCGCCGCTGCGTCCAGCTTTTCGGCGGCTACGGCTTTACGCGGGAGTACCCCGTGGAGCGCATGATGCGCGACGCGAAGATCACCGAGATATACGAGGGAACCAGCGAGGCGCAGCGCATGGTCATCGCCAAATACATGGGCGTGAACTGAGGAGGGCGGATATGAAGATCATCGTATGCGTAAAGCAGGTGCCCGACACCTCCGGCAAGGTGGCCGTGAACCCCGACGGGACGCTCGACCGCGCTTCCATGCCCGTTATCACGAATCACGACGACAGGAGCGCTGTCGAGGCGGCGCTCCGTCTCAAGGACGAATACGGCTGCAAGGTTCTGGTCGTATCCATGGGGCCCGCCGCGGCGGAGGAAATGCTCCGCCAGTGTCTGGCTATGGGCGCGGACGAGGCGTATCTCATTTCCGACAGGGCCTTCGGCGGGTCGGACACCTTCGCCACGAGCCAGATCGTGGCCGCCGCCATACACCGCATCGGCGTCGGGGACGACGATATTATCCTCTGCGGCCGTCAGGCCATTGACGGCGACACCGCTCAGGTCGGCCCGCAAATCGCGGAAAAGCTCGGTCTGCCCCAGATAACCTATGCCGGGGCCATCGAGCTGAAGGACGGCGTCGTTGTCGTGCGCCGTATGCTTGAGGACGGGTACATGACCATTCAGGCGCGCACGCCCTGTCTCATCACCTGCATAAAGGAGCTCAACGACCCGCGTTACATGACGGTCTCCGGCGTTATGGAAAGCTATGAAAAGCCTCTGACCGTCCTGACCTGCGGCGATTTGCAGGACGAGCCCCTTATCGAGCCGGACACCATCGGTCTCAAGGGCTCGCCGACGAATATCGCCAAGTCCTTTTCCCCTCCGCTCAAGAGCGCGGGCGTCATGCTCGACGGCGCGGATCGCCATACCGTGGCCTCTCTCGTCTCCCGGCTGACGGCCAGACACATTCTGTAAGGAGGGCGAGGGGATGAACGCATTTCGATTTGACAACACGGACACCGGGCGGTTCCACGGCGTCTGGGTATATTGCGAGCAGCGCCGCGGCGCGCTGATGAGCACCGACATCGAGCTTATCAGCGAGGGACGGAAGCTGGCCGACGAGCTTGAAACGGAGCTTTGCGGCGTGCTTCTGGGCGACGGCGTGGAGGGGCTTGCCGCCGAGCTCGGCGGTTACGGCGCGGACAAGATTTATCTCTGCGAAAGCCCGCTTCTCGCGGATTATACCACCGACGCGCACTGCAAGCTCGTCTGCGACCTCGTGGCGGAATACAAGCCCGAGATACTGCTTTTCGGCGCGACGAATATCGGCCGCGACCTCGCCCCCCGGTGCGCGGCGCGGCTGCACACCGGCCTGTGCGCCGACTGTACCCATCTCGACGTGGATGTGGACACATATGTGAAATTCCTGCGGGAAAACTCCATGCTGGATGAAAAAGGCATCGGCGAGGAAGCCCTGCGTAAGAAATTCGGGCATGACCTGAAGATGACGCGCCCCGCCTTCGGCGGCCACCTTATGGCCACCATCGTCTGTCCCCGCTTCCGTCCGGCTATGGCCACCGTGCGCCCCGGCGTGATGGCGCGGGCGTCCTTCGATGAGGAAAAAGCCGCCGCGCTGGAGATCGTCCGCCCCGCGTTTTCCCTGTCCGAAAAGGACATACGGACCAAAGTCCTGGAGGTCGTGAAGGCGGCGCGGGAGATGGTGGATCTTCTCTCCGCCGACGTGGTCGTGTCCGTCGGGCGCGGCATCGGCGCGGACGTCGAGAAGGGCGTCGCCCTCGGTCAGGAGCTGGCGGACGTTCTCGGCGGCGTTCTGGGCGGCAGCCGTGTCGCCGTGGACTCCGGCTGGCTGTCCGCCGACCATCAGGTGGGGCAAACGGGCAAGACCGTCCACCCCAGGCTGTACATTGCTCTGGGCATTTCCGGCGCTATCCAGCACAAGGCCGGTATGCAGGACTCCGGCTGCATCATCGCCGTGAACAAAAACGCCGCCGCGCCCATTTTCGAGGTGGCGGACTACGGCATTGTGGGCGACCTGTTCAAGGTCGCGCCCATGATGATAGAGCAGTTCGCGGCGGCCAAAAAAGCCAGGGAAAGCGTATAACGCCGCCGCCGGGACGCAAGGGAAGCGTAAGCGTCCGATCCCGCGGCGGATGGACGCCCGAAAGAGGATCGGGACTTATATGAATATGAAGCGGCGCGGCTCCGGGAAATCCCGGAGCCGCGTTTTATGCTGCTGTCATGTATCTGTCAGTTTTCCTTTTTCCGCGCCGC
>CAZEXC010000020.1:0-20721 GCA_964516625.1 uncultured Oscillospiraceae bacterium
CCTTGACCATGATCTCCGGGTCGTGGTTCCGCACCGCGCCGGAGGACAGCTCCACGCCGTTGCAAACCAGATCGTACTGGTATGCGTAGATATCCAGAGGATCGACCTCGCCCCGTTCGGCCTTTTCCAGAATCTCCAGACCGCCGTTCGGCATGGAAAACGGGTTGTGGCAAAATTCCAGCTCGCCGGATTCCTCGCCGATCTCGAACATGGGAAAGTCCACGATCCAGCAGAACTCGTACCGCGCCTCGTCCATATGGCCGGGGACGGCCGCGCCCAGCATTTTCCGCGCCACGCCCGCCGTCTTCTGCGCCGCGCCCTTCGTGCCCGCGGCGATGAGCACGAGGCAGCCCGGCTCCGCGCCCAGAGCCTTCAGCTCGTCTTCGCGGCCGGTCAGGAATTTCGCCACGCCGCCCACAAGGACGCCGTTTTCGTCCAGACGCACCCAATAGGGCTTCTGTCCGGCCTGTACCTCCACGTCGGCGCAGAGCTTGTCGATCTGCTTGCGGGTCAGCGCCGCCCCGGAGCATGCCACTATTTTTACGCACTCCGCCGTCTCGAAGGGGGCGAAGCCCTCCGTCTTTTTGGCAAGCGCCGTCATGTCCTTCAGCGTCAGGTCGATGCGCAGATCGGGCTTGTCCGTGCCGTATATCTCCATGGAATCGTTAAAGGAGATCCGGCGGAAGGGCGCTTCCGAGGCGATGTCATATGTGCCGTATTTCGCGAAGATGGGGGGCAGGACGTCCTCGATAACGGAAAAAACGTCCTCCTGCGTCGCGAACGCCATCTCCATGTCGAGCTGGTAGAACTCGCCGGGGGAGCGGTCGCCCCGGGCGTCCTCGTCCCGGAAGCAGGGGGCTATCTGGAAATATCGGTCAAAGCCGGCGGTCATGAGAAGCTGCTTGAACTGCTGGGGCGCCTGGGGCAGGGCGTAGAACTTGCCCGGGTGCTTCCGCGCCGGGACAAGATAGTCCCGCGCGCCCTCCGGGGAGGACGCGGTAAGTATCGGCGTTGTTATCTCCAAAAAGCCGTGCTCCATCATGGCCGCGCGCAGGGCGGCCACCACGCTGCAGCGCAGGACGATGTTTTTCTTCACGGCGGGGTTTCTAAGGTCGAGATAGCGGTATTTCAGCCGGAGCGTCTCGTCGGCCTCGCGGCTGCGGTTTATCTCAAACGGAAGCTCCCCGTGGCGGCACCGGCCAAGGACGGTGACGCGCTCCGGCACGATCTCCACGTCGCCGGTGTCCTGCTTCGGATTTTTGCTGTCCCGCTCGCGGACGACGCCGTCCACGGCGATGGTGCTCTCTTTCGTGATTGCGCGGAAAGCCTTTACCATGTCCTCCGTCTCCGCCACGATCTGGGTCGTGCCGTAAAAATCGCGGAGGACGATGAACGCCAGAGACGATCCGACCTCGCGGACGTTTTCCATCCAGCCCGCCAGCCGGACCTTTTGGCCGATATGCTCCATGCGGAGCTCGTTGCAGGTGTGTGTGCGCATCTGTGTCATGTGTCAGCTTCCTTTCACCGGCTTGACCTGCCGGTCAATTTTCTGAAGTATTCTCTCCGCCGCCTCCCGGGCGGAGCACTGTATCTGCTCGCCGGAGGAAAGCTCCTTGAGGCTCACAAGGCCGGCGGCGGCCTCGTCCTCGCCCACCACTACGGCAAAGGGAACGCCGAGCCTGTCGGCGTAGGAAAACTTTGCTTTTGCCTTTTTCCGCTCCGCGTAGACCTGAGCGCGCACGCCCGCCGACCGCAGGACAGCCGCGCAGGACGAGGCAAAGCCCAGAACATCCCCCATGGGGATGACGAGCGCGTCGCAGGGCGCGGTGGGGAGCCCGTCGTTCAAAAGCCCCTGCTCCTGAAGGATGTAAAACAGGCGGGTAACGCCGATGGAAACGCCCACGCCGGGGAGCTTTTTGTCCGTGTAATACCCCGCGAGATCCTCGTACCGCCCGCCGGAGCAGACGGAACCGACCTCGGGATGGTCGAGAAGCGCCGTCTCGTATACCGTCCCGGTATAATAATCCAGCCCCCGGGCGATGGTGAGGTCGATCCTCCACTTGTCGTCCGGCACGCCGAGACAGGGCAGAAGCTCCGTCACGGTCTTGAGCTCCGACAGACCCTCCTCCAGCGTGGGACAGGACGCGCCGAGCGCTTCCAGCTCCTTGATGGGATCGGGCGCGGCGAGAACGGCCATGAGCTTCTCCGCCGCGGCGGTCTCGACGCCGAGATCGCCGGTGAGGATGTCCATGACCTTCCCCGGGCCGATCTTTTCCAGCTTGTCGATGGCGGTCATGACGGCGGCTCCGTCCCCGATGCCAAGGCACTCGAACAGGCCGTTCAGTATCTTGCGGTTATTGATGCGGATGCAGAAGCGCTCAAGGCCGAGACGCCGGAACACATCGCAGATCACGGCGGGCAGCTCCGCGTCGTTCGCGATATCCAGCGCGCCGTCGCCGATGACGTCGATATCGGCCTGATAGAACTCGCGGAAGCGCCCGCGCTGCGCCCGTTCGCCGCGGTAGACCTTGCCGATTTGGTAGCGGCGGAACGGGAAGGCGAGCTGGCCATAGTTCATGGCGACGTATTTTGCCAGCGGGACGGTCAGGTCGAAACGCAGGGCAAGATCGCTGTCGCCCTTTGTGAAGCGGTATATCTGCTTTTCCGTCTCGCCGCCGCCCTTTGCCAGAAGGACCTCCGCCGCCTCGATAACAGGCGTGTCGAGCGGGGTGAAGCCGTAAAGGGAGTAGGTCTCGCGCAGCACCTTCATAATGGCGCGCATCTGCATCTGCCGGGGGGGCAGAAGCTCCATAAAGCCGGACAGCGTCCGGGGTCTTATCCGTTCCATGCGTGTATGATACTACCTTTCAGAGTTGATTTTTCCCGCTTTTGGGGTTTACGATGTCGCGCCAGGCAAAATCGCCGCGGCGCAGGCCCTGGATGAGCACCTCCGCCGTCGCGACGTTGGAGGCGAACGGGACGCTGTGCATATCGCACAGACGGCATATCTCGCTGACGGCGGTGGCTCCCTCCGTATTGGCGGGGTCGGCGAAAAACATCACGAGGTCTATCTCGTTATAGGCGATGCGCGCGCCAATCTGCTGGGCGCCGCCCAGCGCGCCGCTCATATATAAATGGATGGGAAGGCCCGTCGCCTCCGCCACGAGCTTTCCCGTGGCGTTCGTGGCGATGATGGAGTGCTCCGCGAGGATGCCGCAGTAGGCGATGCAGAACTGCACCATCAGCTCCTTTTTCCCGTCGTGGGCCATTAACGCTATGTTCATAGGGGTGTCCTCCATTCTTTGATTTTTGTCCGGCGGGAACGGGCCCCGCCGCCGGCTGCCCGGATCGGACGCCGCTTTCGGTCATGCTCAGTGCAGCAGCGTGAGCTCCGTTTCTATCTGCTGCGTGCTTTCCTCGAAGTTGAAGTAATATTCCAGCACCTGCCGCGCCACGCTCGCCAGAAGCGCGCCGTGCTGGCCCTTTTCGACCACCACGGCGATGGCGATCTGGGGGTCGTCGGCGGGGGCGTAGCAGATGAACACCGCCGTGTCGCTGCCCGAGCCGGTCTCGGTGGTGCCGGTCTTGGCGGCCACCTTGGGAACGCAGTCGTAAAGGTAGCTGTAAGCCGTGCCGGAGGGGTCGTTTGCAACGCCCTCCATGCCTGTGTGGATAAGATCCCAGATGTAGGGGTTTATATCCATTTCGTTGTCTACCACAGCCGTGCGCTCATAGATGTTCTCGGAATAGTCGTAGCTGGAGACGGATTTGAGGATGGAGCATTCGTACACCGTCCCGCTGTTTGCCAGCGCCGCGCAGTAGCGGGCCAGTTGTATGGGGGTCAGGGCCGTGTCGGACTGGCCGATGGCCGCCTGCACGGTGTCGCCGGCATACCAGTTGGTGTCCTCGCCGGTATAGAGAAGCTCTTTGTTTTCCGGCGAGGCGACATAGCCGGTCGATTCGCCGAGCTCGATGCCGGTGGTCTGGCCGAGACCCAGCGCCGAGGCGTACTGGTCGATGCGGTCGATGCCCACCAGATCGCCCACCTGGAAGAAGAACAGGTTGCAGCTTCTGGTGATGGCCTGCGTCACGGTCAGCGAGCCGTGGATGCCGGTACAGTGGGGCGTATATCCCTGCTCCGAGTATTTCTCATAGACGCCCTCGCAGACGAAGGTATCCGAGGCGCCGATAAGGTTCTCGCCCAGCGCGGCCAGAGCGGTCACGGGCTTGAAGGTCGAGCCGGGGGAATACAGGCCGTTAAGGGCGCGGTTCAGAAGCGGGGCGTCCGAGGCCGAGAGAAGGTCGGCGTAATCCTCCGAGAAGGTCTCCAGACTGTAGGTGGGGTAACTTGCGATACACAGCGGCTCGCCGGAGTTCACATCGACGGCGACGAGGGCGCCGCCGGTGATGAGCTCGGTCGTGTCCCCTCCCTGATAGGAGGACAGGAGGTTTTCCGCCTCGCGCTTCTCGTTTTCCTCGATGATAAAGGAGGCCAGCGCCTGCTCCGCCACGCCCTGCATCTCGATGTCGATGGTGAGGTAGACGTGATTCCCCGGCTCCGGGGCCTCCGTGTACACGGTGCTCGTCACCACGCCTTCGCTCGTGCGGGTGACGGCGGCGGTGCCGTCCGAGCCGTGGAGGTATTCCTCAAAGGCAAGCTCCGCGCCGGTCTTCCCGACGGCGGCGTTGAATTTATAGCCCAGATCCTGATACGCTTCGTACTCCGTCGCGTCCATAAGGCCGGTATAGCCCAGAATATGGGCGGCGTACTCCGTGTTGTATTCGCGGATATAGCTTACCTGCACCTCAAAGCCGTCGGCGTCCGATTCCATAAGGGCGGTGATGGTGTCGATGCTCACGTCCTCGGCAAACACATAGTCGGAGGTGTTTATGAGATAGCGGACGTTCACCGCGTAGCGTATGGCCGCGATCGTGCGCATCTCCTCGGCGGTGTAGTTCGCGTCAATGCCGTAGCGCGTGCGCATCTTCGCCATGACCTCCACGGCGGTGGCGTCGGTATCGAGGCCGTTTGCCGTCATCCACGCCTCCAGACACGTTTGCTGGAGGGCGGTCATGCTCTCGACGTACTCGAACGGCGTGCCCGTCGTGATGGGAAGCTCGTCCGTGTAGGTATCGCCGTTTTCCGTGATGATGGAGCACATTTTCAGGATTGCCTCGTTGACGGCGGCGTCATCCTCGCTCTCCACGAAGGAGGTATCTATGAGAAGATTGTTGCAGTTGCGGTTCGACACAAGCAGGCGGCCGTATCGGTCGAGAAGGTTGCCTCTTGAGGCGATGACCGTCTCGGTGGACACGATGGAGTTTGTGGACGCCTCGTAGTTTTTGTTTCCCTCTATGATCTGAAGGTCATAAAGGGTGGCCAGATATAATATCAGAAGCGCCCCCATTATGATGCCCAGAAACGTCAGCCGTCCCGGGCTTATCAGCTTTTTCATGGCAAGATCTCCTGCTCAGCCGGAATGACCGGCCCGCCGCCCCGGGGCGGCGGCAATGGATCGGATCGGGAAATAGACGGGAACGGCCCACGGAAGGCTCCAGAGGATCTGGATAAGCCCTGTCCGCCACACCGCCCGGACGTCGGTGTCGTCGAAAAACAGGAACGGGAACATCTGACAGAAGGTAAGGATTGTCATGGCCGCGAGAACCAGAACGATGTAGGACACAAAGCCCTTGTGCAGGAGGTATTTCCCCAGAACGCCGGAGAAAAAGCCCGCCGCAGCCAGAACGACCGTAAAAAGCGCCGTGGTTTCAATGTGCCCCAGATCGCAGAAGTACCCGACGAACAGCCCGATGAAGCCTCCCCAGCGCCCGCCGTCGAAAAGGCCGATGGCCACGACTGCCGCCGGCATCAGCAGCGCGTGGACGCCGAAAACGGTGATGTGCGACAGGAAAAGATCCTGAACGATAAAGCAGACGATGAGCGTCAAAGCGTAGAAAATGGCGTGCCGGAGCTTTGACAGGTCGATAAGGTCAAGCAGCATATTCGGTCACTCCTGAATGTCGAAGCTGGTGATGATGAATACCTGACTGAGGTTCGCGAGATCCGCGGCGGGCTCCACCACGCCGTACAGCGTCTGGCCGCTGGCCTCGGACAGGACGGAGGTGATGTAGCCGATGACAAGACCCTGCGGTATGTAGGTGCCCTTGCCGGAGGTGAGGACAGCGTCCCCCTCCACGAGCTGGGCGTTTTCCGCCAGATAGGTGAGCTTGAGCTTCCCTTCCTGCATGAGCGCGAAATCACCCGCGCACATGCCGACGGAGCCGGCCTCGCCCACCAGCGCGCCCACGTCGATGGCGGAGTCGATGATTGTTCGCACGGTACACCATGTGCTTCCCACCTCGACGACCTGACCTACCAGCGCGCCGTATTCCGTGATAACGCAGTCACCGGCCTCTATCGGGTTTTCGGCGTTGTCGGAGCCCTTGGAGATGGTAAAGGAGCTCGACCAGTTGGAGCTCGACCAGTCGGTTATCTTCGCCGACTCAAGGACGAAGTCCTCGTGCTTTTCCGCGAAGCTCAGAAGCTCCCGCAGGCGCTCGTTTTCCTCCTGATACTCGGCGGAATTTATGGCCGCCTGCTGCGCTTCCGCGAGCTGGGCGCGCAGGGAGGCGTTTTCCGCCACGAGCTGGTCGTATTCGTAAATATAGCCGTAAATGCCCTCGATCCACTCCACCGCGGCGGAGGCGGCGCGGGCCACCGGGCCGGAAACGCTGCCGGCGGCGTCCGCCATGAGCCCGGCCTTTCCCGGGCTGAACCCGGCGGAAAGCGTTACGCACAGCACCACGACGACAACGGCGATGAGCACGCGCGGGCCATATTTTTTCATGTAATCTTTCACAGAAGCGAGACTCCCCATGCTTTCAGCATTTTTCCAAGGCGGCACAGCGGCAGGCCGACGACGTTGAAATAATCTCCCTCTATCCGCTCCACGAACACACCGGCAAGACCCTGATAGCCGTAAGCGCCGGCTTTATCCATGGGCTCTCCCGTGTCTATGTACGCCCATATTTCCCGGTCGGAGAGCGGGCGGAAGAACACGCGGGTCATTTCCGCTTCGGTGGCAAGCTCTCCGCCGCGCGCCAGCGTCACCGCGGTATATACCCGATGCTCCCGGCCCGACAGGGCGCGGAGCATGGAATAGGCGTCCTCCCGGTCGCGGGGCTTTCCGAGGATGATGCCTCCGGCCTCCACCGCCGTGTCCGCGCCGATGACGATGCACCCGGGATGGCGGGCGGCGATCTCCCCGGCTTTCGCGGCGGAGAGGGCCTTGACGGTATCCTCCGCCGAGGCGCCGGGCGGCGGCGTCTCCGGCGACAGGGCGGGGTCTATGGTAAAGTCGAGCCCGAAATGTCCCAAAAGCTCCTGTCTTCTGGGGGAGGCCGACGCGAGGATGAGGTTCATAACGCTCCTTTCGCATACAGGCCGCGGCCGGTGTTGTTCGGCTGATAGCTGTTCAGACCGCGGTAGCGCTTTGCCACGTCGGCGCATTCGCGGGCGCTCTCGGTGGTGAACATGAGCCGCGCCGCCCAAAGCCCGGCGTTTTGGTAGATCTCCGGCTTATCCGCCAGAAATATCTTTTTCCCGTCGTAAACGACGTTCCGGCAGCCGAAGCCCTTTTCCACGGGGAAGACGTTCCCAAAGGCGTCGCTCATGCTCGTAGGCGTGGTGCAGGAGCAGCGGCCGGAGCTGTTGCGGATAAGGCAGTGCTCGGTTATCATCACCGGCACGCGGCCATATACGATCATCTCCGTGTCCGTGACGGCGGCAAGCTTTTTTATCTGGCGGGCGGAAAGCTGGAAGGACGCGGTCACGGAGGCCAGCCCCGTATGCGTCAGGCGCTCCACCGCCCGGGAATTGGTGAGGTTCAGACCAAAATCGCCCCGCGGGACCATGCCGGCGGCGACGACCGCCGGGATAAGCCCGAGGTTCCCCACAAGGGCCTCGGTCACGCCCATGCCTTTCAGCGTGGCGAGAAGCTCCAGCAAGACGGGCTTTTCCTCATCCGTCACGATCTGCGGCAAAACGGCGGCGATAACGGCGCCGTTTTGCCGGAAAAGATCCAGTATGGGCTCTCCGGCGGCCAGCGCCTCCGCCGGGACATAGACCCGGTCGGGCCTCGTTTCGGCAAGCTCCCGCGTGAGCTGCTCCGGGCGCGCAATCTGAATGATGAGCTCCGGCGGCTCTGTTCGGCTCCGGCCGGCGGGCGGCTCCGGCCCGGGGCAGACAAGGATGGGCTCGGGGTCGCGGCACTGGTCGGTGATTTGGCCGAGAAGCGCGCGCCGGGCGGCTTCAAGCTCCTCGTCGGCATAGTCGAGATGAGGATCTATGGCGCACTTTATATCCGTGCAGTTATAGGGCGTGCCGCCGGTGCGGTAAAGAACGCTCTCCACATGAGCCGCCGTGATGCCGAGCCTGCCCAGATCCGCGGGCGCGTATCCCTCGTACACCGCCCGATGACCGCGGGTGTCCTCCGCGGCGAATCTGGCGGGCGCGCCCTGCTGCAGGACGGCGTAAAAGGTCACGGGCACCCGGCGGCGCTCGCCGTTCATATAGCCCCGGCGTATCTCGGCCAGAGCGCGTTCCGCGCCCGGCTCCGGCTTTTTCGGCGCGCCGATCATCTGCGGGCCGGTGAAGCCGGTGAAGTAGCCGTCCGTCAGTCCGTAAGGCGCGAAAAGCTCCGAGAGCCTTTCCCGTTCCTCCCGGGTGGGGACGGCTCTGTCCCTGATAGCGCGGGCGTAAAGGCCTGTCACATAGGCGATATATTCCGGCGTCCGGCCGCGCCCGCCGATGACGGCGCAGGAAACGCCCGCCTGCTCCAGCTCTTCCAGATGGTCGATAAGACACACGTCCGCCATGGACATGGGATAATCGTCCATCCGCCCGCCGAGGGACATCCGCCGGCGGCAGGGCTCCGCGCAGCGAAGGACGCTGTCGCTTTTCTGTCCGTCGCCCATGGCGCTTATAAAGCACTGACCGGCGTGGGAAAAACAAAGCGGCCCGTGGACGCACACGGCGATATCCGCCGGCGTCTTGTCGGCGATGACGGCGATCTGCTCAAAGGACAGCTCCGGCGCCAGCATGATGCGGGAAATGCCCATAGCCGCGGCAGCCAGCGCCCCGTCGAGGCTGTGGATGTCCATACGCATACCGCCCCACAGCGGCATGTCCGGCAAAACCTGCCGCAAAACGGATGCCAGACCGATGTCCTGCAGCAGGAGGGCGTCCGCTCCCTGACGCGCGGCGAAGACCGCCCGTTCCACGGCGTTTTCGATGGAATCGTCGGTCGTCAGCTCACCGAGCGTCACGACCGCCCGGCAGCCCCGGACGCGGCAGTAACGCAGGCACTGGGTCAGATCATCCCGGGAAAAGTCCGCCTCATTGCGTCCGGCTCCGCCGGCGCCGTATCCCATATATATCATATCGGCTCCGCTCTGCACGGCGGCGATGACGGCCTCCGAGCTTCCGGCGGGAGATAAAAGCTGAAGCATACAAACCTCGCAGATAACTCTCTGTCTGAACGTCGGCAGAAAGCGCAAAAGCGCCTTATGCGAATAACATGTCACCCTACATTATAGTAAATATTCTGTCATAAAACAAGAGAAAATACACGCCGCGCGCCAAACTTCCCGCCAGGACGCCGCGAGACCCGCCGGAGACACAAGCCTCCGGCGGGCCTCACCGTCTGGAAAAAACGCCCGTCCGCGAAAACGGCGCGCTATTTCATATAGTATGCCGCGACGACGCTCGGGACGAGGATGCCGTCCACCTCGCCCTTCAAAAGAGCCTGAAACAGTCCGTCCGTATTGGTCTGATAGGTGACAGAGCCGAGGCTTTCGACGAATTTCTCATCCTGCTGCAGCACCTCGATATCGGTAATGACCACGCCGAGAGTCTTTCCCTTGAGGGCGGCGCGGCTGTTCACGCGGCCGGACACCTGCGCCACGAGGACATAGCTGCCGGCGATATAGGCCGGGCTTGTGTCAAGGCCGCTTATGCTGTCGTTCTGGGTAACGCCCATGACCATATCGACGTTCCCGCTGTTGAGCTCGATCGTGACGTCCGCCGGGTCGATGGGATATATCGCCATGGAATAGCCGAGATAGCTGCAAATGTAGTTTGCCATATCCACGTCAAAGCCGAGATAGCCCTCCGACGTCTCGTAGCTCATGGGCATATTCGTGATATCCACGCCGACGGTGACGGTGCGCTCCGCGACCTCGTCCCAAAGCCCGTCCATCTCGCCGCCTTCGCCCTTTATGTCGATGATGTCCTCGCCGAACCATTTATAGGAAGCGGACTTGAGAGCGCCGTTGGCGGCAAGCTCTTCCATGGCCGCGGTCACGAGCTGGCACAGCCTGTCTCCCTGACGGAAGGCGATAACGTAGTCTCCCTCGTCGCTGTATGTGTCGATGACGCGGTAGCCGCTGCCGCCGGAGCAGCCGCACAGCGCGGCCAGCGCGCAAAGGCACAGAAGCGCGGCCAGCGCGGCCTTGCGTAGTTTCATGTTTCCTCCGATCCAGAAATGACCCGCGTCCGGGACGCGGCGCTCAGCCAATGTAAGAATCCACCACGGCGCTGGCGGCGTCCGTGTCCGCCGCCACGATGAAAAATACGTAGTCCCCGGCGGTCTCCAGTATGGCGCTGTCCAGCTTCGCCGCCTCCGCCGGCGCGTAATTCTTGAACGCCAGCTTCTGGTTTTCCGCCCGCCGGGCGCACGCCTCCGTCAGAGAGGACGCCGCGCCTGCGGCGGCTTTCGCAAGAAGCATCTCGTCCGCCGTCGCGCCCGTCCCGGTGTAAAAAACGAACGCCTCCGCGTCTGCCTCCTCAAAGCCGTAAATACGCAAAGCGATATCCTCGGACGGCTGGCTCATCTCGCCGGAAAACGCGCCGCTTTCCGCCAGAGCCGCGCCCATCTCCGCAAGGTCGATGTCCGGCGCGCTTTTCCGGCCGCAGGCGCACAGCGAGCCGAGCAGCAGAACCGCCAGCGCGATCGCCGCTGTTTTTTTCATGCTTTGCCGCACCTCCTCCAAGGGGCCGTCAGGCGCCGATGCGCTCGTCGGCAAGAAGGCCGAACCAGCCCTCGTAATGCCCCGGCGTGAACGTGATGCCGTCTACCGTTACGTCTGACGGGAGATAGCCTTCCTCGTCGCTCAGGGCCGAATATACGTCGAGATACCGCGCGCCCTTTTCCTGCGCCAGATCACGGATCATCCCGTTGCACGCCTCCACGAGCGGCTGCGTATACAGCGTCGAGGTCATGGACTTGTACTGGCTTACCGGGGGGACGGCCATGAGGCAGATGACGGCGTCGGGGCAGGATTGCCGCAGGGCGTCCACCACGTTTGCGTAGCTCTGGCGCAGCTCTTCCTTGTCGTCCTCCTCGTACAGATAGCCAAGCTCATTTGTGCCGAACTCGAGATACACCTTCCCGTAATCCCCGTCCTCCACCTGGCTCAGAAGCCGCGACGCCGAGAACACGGTGGCGTCCTCCTCCCAGATGAAATCCGCGCCCGCGAGAAGGCCGTCATAATCGTAAAGGTCGAGCCCCTCGATGAAAAAATTCCCCACAAAGGCCGCGTCCGCAAAATAGCCCCCCGAGGAGGACTCGGACGGATCTCCGGCGGCAGAGTCCTCCGGCAGGGACGGATCGGACGCCTCCGCTTCCTCCCGATCGGAAAGGGCCGCGTCCTGCCCCGCCTCGCCGGCGCTTTCCACACCGCGGAGCCAAAACGCCGTCGCCGCCGCTGCGACGGCCAAAACGACGCACAGCCCCATCAGCAGCAGCGCGGATGTTTTTCTGCTCATGGAAGCCTCCTTTTGCGCTCTGCACCATCATTCTGTACTTTTTTTGTATTTTATACCCATTGAAGCGCGGGCGCAAGAGCGGGGAGAGATATTTTTGCCCCGGGTTTTTGCGCCGCGAGGGGATTATTGTTGCCTAAAATGTAAAAATGCGATATAATCTTTTTCTGTATATTATCCTCATTTCATCATTATCATCTGCATCTGCTGCGGGGGTCTCTATGTGGATTTCGGACAAATGGACAGACTATGAGCTTCTCGACGCGTCCCGCGGTGAGAAGCTTGAACGCTGGGGAAGCCGCATCCTCCTGCGTCCGGATCCTCAGGCTATTTGGGACACGCCGCGCACGGATCCGCGCTGGAAAAAGCCCGACGCGGCCTATCGCCGAAGCGCATCCGGCGGCGGCGCGTGGGGGAAAAACGACCTGCCCCCGAGCTGGCGCATCCGCTACGGGGGGCTCACGTTTCAGGTAAAGCCCATGAATTTCAAGCACACCGGCATTTTTCCCGAGCAGGCGGCAAACTGGGACTGGGCCGCGGAAAAGATACGCGCTGCGGGGCGGCCTGTGCGGGTGCTGAACCTTTTCGCGTATACGGGCGCGGCCACCTGCGCGTGCCTTGCGGCGGGCGCGTCGGTCTGCCATGTGGACGCGGCAAGGGGCATGGTGTCCTGGGCCAGAGAAAACGCCGCCTGCTGCGGTCTGGCGGACAGGCCGGTTCGCTGGATCGTGGACGACTGCGTGAAATTCTGCCAGCGGGAGATACGCCGCGGCAGGACCTACGACGCCGTCATCATGGACCCGCCCTCCTACGGACGCGGGCCCGGCGGCGAGGTGTGGCGGCTTGAGGACGATCTCTGGCCGCTGGCGCAGACGGTTTTGCAGCTTTTGTCCCCAAACCCTCTGTTTGTCCTCATAAACTCTTACACCACGGGGCTTTCCCCGTCGGTGCTGACCTATATCGCGCAGAGCGTTTTCACCAAAAAGTACGGCGGCCGCTCCGACGCCCGGGAGCTGGGGCTGCGCGTCTCCGGCTCCGGCCTCGTCCTTCCATGCGGCGCGGCGTGCCGGTGGGAAACATGATTTACGACCCGGAAAGGCAGCAAATGGATCCTATCATCGAGCTGAAAAACGTGACCTTTTCCTATCCCGGCGCGGCGGGGCCCGCCCTCGACGGGATATCCCTCGATATTCGGCCGGGCAGCTTCGTGGCTGTCCTCGGCTCCAACGGGAGCGGGAAGTCCACGCTGGCAAAGCATTTGAACGCCATCCTGCTCCCCTCCGGGGGGCAGGTGCTGGTGGACGGCATGGATTCCGCTCAGGCGGAGAACCTTATCCCCATCCGGCGGCGGGTGGGCATGGTGTTCCAGAACCCGGACAACCAGATCGTCGCGAACGTGGTGGAGGACGACGTGGCCTTCGCCCCGGAAAACCTCGGCGTAGAGCCCGGAGAGATCCGCCGCCGGGTGGACGACGCGCTCCGCGCCGTGGGGATGTATGAGCTTCGGCTCCACGCGCCGCACCTTCTCTCCGGCGGGCAGAAGCAGCGCGTCGCCATCGCGGGCGTGCTCGCCATGCGGCCGGAGGTGCTGGTACTGGACGAGCCCACCGCCATGCTCGACCCTGTCGGGCGGCGGGAGGTCGTGGACACGGTGGAGTCGCTCTGCCGCGGGCAGGGCATCACTGTGGCGCTCATCACCCATCATATGGACGAGGCCGCGCGCGCCGACCGTGTCGTCGTTATGGATGCCGGCCACGTCGTCATGGACGGCACGCCCCGCGAGATCTTCCCGCAGGTGGAAAAGCTCCGCGCGCTGCGGCTCGCCGTGCCGGAGGCGACCGCTCTTGCACACCGGCTGAACGCCGCCGGCATGGAGCTTCCCGCGGACGTTCTTACGCCGGAGGAATGCGCCGCCGCTATCGGGGAGGCACTATGTCATTGATGGAGATCCGCGATCTGCGCCACGTTTACAGCGCGGGTACGCCTTTTGAAAAAGTCGCCCTTGACGGGCTGGATCTGGATATCGAGCAGGGCCAGGTCATGGGGCTCATCGGACACACGGGCAGCGGGAAATCCACCCTCATTCAGCACCTGAACGCCCTTTTGAAGCCCACCGGCGGCACGGTGCTTTTGGACGGGGAGGACATATTTTCGTCCAAGGACGCCATCCGCCGGACGCGCTTTCGCGTGGGGCTCGTTTTCCAGTATCCGGAATACCAGCTTTTCGACGAGACGGTCTTTGCCGACATTTCCTTCGGCCCGAAAAACCAGAAGCTCCCCGCCGATGAGATCGATCGCCGCGTGCGCGAGGCGGCGGCCTTCGTGGGGCTCGATCCGGCGCTTTTCGACGCCTCGCCCCTTGACCTTTCGGGGGGGCAGAAGCGCCGCGCCGCCATCGCGGGGGTGCTCGCTATGGAGCCGGAGCTGCTGGTGCTTGACGAGCCGGGCGCGGGGCTCGACCCCGCCGGACGGGAGGATCTCTTTGCCAAGCTTTTCGCGTGGCGGGCGGCGCGGGACGCGACCATCCTTCTCGTGACCCACGACATGGATGCCGCCGCCCTGTGCGACAGCCTTGCTGTCATGGCCGAGGGGCGTATCGTCATGCGCGGGACGCCGCAGGAGGTGTTTTCCCACGCCGAGGAGCTCCGCGCGCTGGGGCTCGACCTGCCGGAGAGCGCCCATATCGCGCTCCTGCTGCGGCGGATGGGGCTGCCCGTCCCCGACGGCATCTATACGCTCGACGCGCTGGAGGACGCGATCCTGTCCCTTTGGAGGAAAGGAGGCGCGCCATGCTGAAGGACATCACTCTCGGCCAGTATTTCCCCGGCGACACGCCTGTCCACCGCCTTGACCCCCGGACAAAGCTCATCCTGACCATCGTTTACATCGCCGCGCTTTTTACGGCCAATACCTTCGGCGGATATATTCTGGTTTTCGCCGCGCTGGCGGGGGTCATGGCTCTGTCGCACATCAGGCCGAAGGCGGTTCTGAAGGGCTTGAAGCCCCTTGTGTTCATTATCGTCTTCACGGCCATCCTCAATCTCTTTTTCACCTCGGGAGACGACTATATTCTCCACTGGCGCTTCATAAAGATCACATATACCGGCCTTCGGAACGCCGTGGCGATGATGGTGCGGGTGATGCTTCTGGTGTCGGGGACGTTTCTTCTGACGTACACGACCTCGCCCCTTGCCATTACGGACGGACTGGAGATGCTTCTGTCCCCGCTCAAGAAGCTGAAGGTGCCCGTATACGAGCTGAGCCTAATGATGTCCATCGCCCTGCGGTTCATCCCGACGCTCATCGAGGAGACGGATCACATCATGTCGGCTCAGAAGGCCCGCGGCGCGGATCTCGAGACAGGCACGCTCGTAGAACGCGCCAAGGCTCTCCTGCCGCTTCTCATCCCGCTTTTCGTCTCCGCCTTCCGGCGGGCCGACGAGCTTGCGACGGCCATGGAGTGCCGCTGCTATAACGGCGGTCAGGGGCGCACGCGCATGAAGGTTCTCCATATGGCGCGGCGGGACGCCGCGGCGTTCCTGTGCGGCGCGGCGCTCATGGGGCTTGTCATTGTGCTGAGGCGCGCGGGGCTATGAGGAACATCGCACTGCGTCTTTCCTATGACGGCACGAATTATCACGGCTGGCAGACGCAGAAGGACGAGGTCACCGTCCAGCAGACGCTGGAGCAGGCCGTGGAAAAAATATGCAAGCACCCCGCCCATGTGACCGGCTGCGGCCGGACGGACGCGGGCGTCCACGCCCTGCGCTACTGCGCCAATTTCCGCACGGACTGCGCCATCCCCGCCGATCGCATCCCTCTGGCGCTCAACAGCCGTCTGCCGGCGGATATCGCCGTGTCCGCCGCGGTAGAGGCGCCGGAGGATTTCAACGCCGTTGGCTCGTGCATAAAGAAGGAATATATCTACCGCATCCACAACAGCCCCATCCGGGAGCCCTTCCTCGACCGGGGCGCCTGCTTTTATCCTCAGGCGCTCGACATCGGGCGCATGGACGCGGCGGCCGCCGCTTTTGCGGGCGAGCACGATTTCGCCGCCGTGCGGAGCGTCGGCACGCAGACAAAGACCACCGTCCGCACCGTGTACTGGTGCCGCGCGGAAAAGAGGGGGGACGTCATCACCGTCTCCGTCTGCGCGAACGGTTTTTTGTACAACATGGCGCGGGCCATCGTGGGAACGCTGGTATACGTCTCCCAAGGGAAGCTCGAGCCGGAGGACATCCCGAAGCTGCTGGCGGCGGGCGACCGGCGGCTGGCCGGCCCCACCATGCCGCCGCAGGGGCTTTATATGCACAGGCTCTGGTACGGCGGCGCTGTCGGACAAATGATGGAAACGCCGTGACAAGCATAGACATGGCTTGACGGTATGTGTTATAATGATATAATAGCCTGACGGTCGTTTTTCGGCTGTTATCATCGATTTTTGATATGTGGCAACAGGTGGGAATACGAAGGAAGCTCCTATGTCCAACAAACATCTGGGAAAAACCGAATCCCCGGCGGAAAAGTCCGCTCCGAAAAAGAAAAAACGCGGCGCGAAAAAAGCGCCCGTCTTCCGTCAGGAACAGACGCCGGAGCAGCGCCTTTCCCGGCGGGATCGGCGCAAGGCTGTGGTCACGTTCCTGTTGGCGGTCGTCCTGTTTTTCGCGTGCCTTATCATCTGGCTCTACCGGGATCGCTTCGACGCGGACAGCCTTGTCCTGTCGGTGGATACCGCCGCTGTGGCCACAAAGGAATACATATTCGACTCGGGCGCGGGCCAGATATTTGCGCCGGTCGGTTCGGGCTTTGCCGTGGCGACCACCAGCGGGCTGGAGCTTATCGGCTCCGACGGGCAGGTCGCGGCCAGCAAGCTCCTTCAAATGGATACGCCCTCCATCGCGTCCTGCGACGACTACGCCGTGTTTTACGACCTCGGCGGCACGAATATCGCCGCCGCCTTTTTGGACGGCGCCACGCAGGAGATCCAGTGCGCGGGGACGATCCTCTCCGCCACTGTTTCCGACGGCGGGTATTTGTGTCTGACGACGGAAAGCGTCGGCTACCGCGCTCTCGTGACCGTCTACGACCCGTCTCTGGAGCCTGTTTACGAGTGGTATTCCTCCTCCGCGTGGGTCATAAGCGCTGTCGTCTCGCCGAACGGGGACGATCTGGCCGTTTTGTCCTACACCTCCTCCGGCAGCGAGGTGCGCTTTTTCAGTCTCAGCCGGACGGAGCAGCAGGCGGCTTTTTCCATTTCAGATACCGTCCTTCTGGACGTACAGTGGCTGTCCGGCAGCCAGCTCTGCGCCTATTCCTCCTCTCAGGCCCTGTTTTTCGATTCCGACGGCCAGTGGGCCGGGACCTACAGCTTCGAGGGCCAGTACCTGACCGGCTGCGCTTTCGGAGGCACGGGCTGCGTCACCTTCTCCCTGAGCCCTTACCGGGCGGGAACCACCGCCGCGCTGGTATCTCTGGACGCCAATGGGACGGTTCTTGGGACGGCGCAGGTGCAAAGCGAGATACTGTCCCTCACCGCACGGGACACGGAGGTGCTCGTGCTTTGCTCCGACAGCGCCGTACTGTACAGCAGCTCCCTGTCGGAAAAAGGACGGCTCGCCGGCCTGACAGGCTTCAGATACGGACTGCTTCGCAGCCGCGGCGAGGCGCTTCTCATATCCTCCAGCTACGCCGAGCTTTATACGTTCTGACACCTACTTCCAATCCACTTTTCGCAGGAGGCAGCATCCTATGGCTCTGACAGCTATCATAAACCTCATTCTTGCCGCGATCCTTGTCATATGCGCCTGGCAGGGCTTCAAAAAGGGCATCATCATGGGAATTATCGATGTGCTCGTGATAATACTATCTCTATATGGCGCCCAGCTTCTGAGCGATACGTTTTCCTATGAGGTCATCCCTGTCCTGGAACCCTTCGTCAGCGGCTATATGGACACGCAGGTGGAAAACACCGCCTATGACGCGCTGGGCTACGAGGCGGACGTAAACGGCGATTACGATGTGGAATATTCCCTGACGGATCTTCTGGACGGCCAGACGGAGCTTACGCGCGAGATAGCGCTGGACGTATATAAAGGCCTCGGCATTTACAGCGGCATCGCCGGGAACATGGCCGACAAGGTCATGACCTACGCTGAGCAGAACGACGCGTCCGTTACCTCCTCCGTCGTGTCCATCCTTTGCCAGTCCATCACATGGTACGGCGGCTTCATCCTGTTTTTCCTGCTGGTTTTCGCGGCGCTGACCGTCATCGTCAACATCCCGAATCTCAGCTTCCGCATCCCCTATGTCGGCATCGTGAACGACCTCGGCGGCCTTGGCATCGGTATTTTCGTCGGCTTTCTGTTCTGCGCCGTTCTGGTGTGGGTGCTCCAGTTCACGGGGCTCGTCATTCCCGAGGAGAGCCTGAGCGGCTCCGGTCTGGCGGGCTTTTTCCTCCATCGAAACATGCTTGCAAATTATATCACCTTCTAACCGCATTTAACGCATCATAAGGAGAATCTCATGCAATCTACTCTCTGCGCACGCTGCCATAAAAACATGGCGGTCATCTTTATCACGAAGATCGAGAATAACCAGTCCCACAACGAAGGGCTGTGCCTGTCCTGCGCCCGTGAGCTCCACATAAAGCCCGTGGACGACATCATTTCCAGAATGGGGCTTACCGACGAGGATATCGATAACCTCAGCGGCGAGATGACAAACGCGCTCGGCGGCCCGGAGGGACTGGAAAGCCTCATGAATCTCGGGGATATCGAGGGCGATGACGACGATCAGGGGAAAACGGCCACCTTCCCGTTTCTGAATCGGCTTTTCGGCACTTCCCAGAACCCCGCGGGCAGCGACGGCGGCGACCACGAGCCCCCCGTCCCGTCCCCCGGACCCGGCCCCGGATCGGGCCAGAACGCCGCGCCCGGCGACCGCCGGGGCGGAAGCAAAAAGAAGTTTTTGGAAAACTACTGCATATCTCTGACGCAGCAGGCCCGGGAAGGGAAGCTCGACCGCATGATAGGCCGGGAGGAGGAGCTGGAGCGCGTTATCCAGATCCTCAACCGCCGTCAGAAAAACAACCCCTGTCTCATCGGCGAGCCGGGGGTAGGCAAGACCGCCATCGCGGAGGGTCTTGCCCAGCGCATCGCGGCCGACGACGTGCCCTATAAACTCCGAAACAAGGAGGTCTATCTTCTTGACCTGACCGCGCTTGTGGCGGGGACGCAGTTCCGCGGCCAGTTTGAAAGCCGTATGAAGAGCCTCATCGACGAGGTCAAAAAGCAGGGCAACATCATCCTTGTTATCGACGAGGTGCATAACATCGTCGGCGCGGGCGACGCCGAGGGGAGCATGAACGCCGCCAATATCCTGAAGCCCGCCCTGTCCCGCGGGGAGATACAGGTCATTGGCGCCACGACCTTCGAGGAGTACCGCAAGCACATCGAAAAGGACGCCGCTCTGGAGCGCCGCTTCCAGCCCGTTACCGTGGCGGAGCCGTCTTTGGATGACAGCGTGGAGATACTAAAAGGCGTCCGCAAGTATTACGAGGACTTCCACGAGGTGACGATCTCCGACGAAATGTGCCGTCTGGCGGTGACGCTGTCGGAGCGCTATATCACCGACCGTTATCTGCCCGACAAGGCCATCGACCTGCTGGACGAGGCGTGCTCCGACGTGGATCTCAAAAACGCGGACACCGCCCGGCGGCTCCAGCTGAGCCGGGAAAACGAAGACCTTGACAAGGAGAGGGAGTTTCTTCTGGCGCAGGAGGCGGATAATTTCGAGCGCCTTGCCCAGATACGCAGCCGCCAGATGCAGATATCCGACGAGCTCGCCGTTCTGAAGGCAAAGGGCCGCCCCGCCCTCACCGCCGCGAACCTCGCGCGGATCATCGAGCTGTGGACGAAAATACCCGCCACGAATATCACGGAGGACGAATTTTCCCGTCTGGGCGATCTCAACCGCCGCCTTAAGGAGCATATCATCGGTCAGGACGAGGCCGTGGATGTCGTCTGCGCCGCCATCAAGCGCAGCCGCGTGGGGCTTCAGGCAAAGCGCAAGCCGTGCAGCTTTATCTTTGTCGGGAGCACCGGCGTCGGCAAGACCGAGCTTGTCAAGCAGCTCGCGGCGGATCTGTTCTCCGCGCCGGAGAGTCTTATCCGGCTCGATATGTCCGAGTTCATGGAAAAATTCTCCGTTTCCCGCATCATCGGCTCGCCTCCGGGCTATGTGGGCTATGACGAGGCCGGGCAGCTCACGGAAAAAATCCGCCGCCGCCCCTATTCCGTCGTTTTGTTCGACGAGATAGAAAAAGCCCACCCGGACGTTATGAACATCCTTCTCCAGATTCTGGACGACGGCCGCATCACCGACGCTCAGGGACGGACGGTAAACTTTGAAAACACCGTCATCATCATGACCACCAACGCCGGCTCCGACAAACGGGTAGGGAGCCTTGGCTTCGGCGGCTCCATCAGCGACATGGGGAAGGAAAAGGCCATGAAAGCCCTTCAGGACTTCCTCCGACCGGAGTTCATAAACCGTGTGGATGAGATCGTCTATTTCCGGCCTCTGTCGGAGGATACGTTCCGGGATATCGCGGATCTCATGCTCCGTCAGCTCCGCGACGTTATGGAGGAGAGGAACATCTCCTTTACATGGGACGGCTCCGTCGTGGACTATCTTGTCGCAAAGAGCTACTCTCTGGCCTACGGCGCGCGGAACCTCCGCCGTCAGATACAAAAAGACATCGAGGACGCCATCGCCGCCGAGATTATCGACAAGCGGAAGGGGCAGGTGCGCAGCATTTCCGTGGCCGCCGAAGATGACAAGATCGTCATCGCCGCCATCTGATACGAATCAAGGCAGACTCCCCATACTCCGCAGAA
>CAZEXC010000021.1:0-20445 GCA_964516625.1 uncultured Oscillospiraceae bacterium
CCTTGAAAGTCAAGGATCTCGGGGATCTTTCGCTGGCAGCGGAAGAAGGATTCGAACCCTCACATACGGAGTCAGAGTCCGCTGTGCTACCTTTACACAATTCCGCTACGCTTTTATGGTATTATACACCATCCCGCGAAAATGTCAAGAGAAAGCCGCGCGTCTTTGGAAGAAAATCATCGCGGGCGGTCTTCGAGGTAGGTCGTCACGAGCTCCTGCAAAAGCTCGTCCCGGTCAAGACGGCAGATGAGCGCCCGGGCGTTATTGTAGTTCGTGATATAGGTGGGGTCTTCCGAGAGGATATAGCCCACGATCTGGTTTATGGGGTTGTAGCCCTTTTCGATAAGGGAATTGTATACGCTCGATAATATCTCGCGTATCTCGGCGCTGTGGTCAAGGACTTTGAATTTGCGGGTGGATTCCTCCATGCTCGGTCGACCCTCCTCATTTCCCGCCGGGGCGGGAAGATTTCAAAACGCGGGATCATGCTCCCTTTGTATTTAGTATACCATATTTTAGAGAAAAGAAAAGCAAAAATTGTTACAAAAATATTAAGAATTTGCGCCGCCGGGGGAAAAATCGACCCGAAGTGGTGATATTGTCCCTTATTCGCGGATGGAAGCGCCGTATTTCTCCGTCAGGGCGGCGGTGATGGCGGCAACGGTCTCTGCCGCGTGATCCTCGGTGAGCGTCTGATCCGGCGCGCGCAGGGACAGGGAATAAGCCACGCTCTTGAAGCCCGCGGGGATGGGATCGCCGGTGTACACGTCGAACAGCACGGCGGATTCAAGATACCGGCCGCCGGCGGCGGAAATGGTGTCCTCAAGCTCCGCGGCGGGGATGGACGCCCTGCACACGAAAGCGATGTCGCGCGTGACGGCGGGGAAGCGGGGAAGCGGCGTAAAGGTGCGCTCCGGCGCACGCAGGGCGAGCATGGCGGCAGCCTCAAGCTGGGCGTAATAGACCTCGTTCCCCAGACCGTAAGCCTCGCATACGAGCGGATGGAGCTGGCCGATGATGCCGATAGAGCGCCCGCCGACGGTAATCGCGGCGCAGCGGCCGGGATGGAAGCTGGGATCGTCGCGCACGGCTGTGAAGCGCACGCCCTCGACACGCGCGTCCCGCAGAAGCGCCTCCACGCAGCCCTTGAGCTGGAAAAATCCGGCGTCGCCGCCGTATTCGCCCATGGTCAGCCATGCGGCTTCATCGGCCAGAGGGCTGTCGGCAAGCGGGCGGTAGACGGTGGCCATCTCATAGAACCGAACGACGGGGCTGCGGCGGGCGGCGTTGGTGGCCAGCACGTCCAGCATGGAGGGCATAGGCGTCGTACGCATGACGCTGCTGTCCTCGCCAAGGGGGTTCTGGATGATAAGGGCCTTCCGCAGGGGGGAGTCCTCGGGCAGGCGGATTCTGTCCCAGGCGCTCTTGCTGCCGAAGGAATAGGTCAGGATCTCGTTAAAGCCCATGGCCCGGCACAGGCTCCCGACGCGGTTTTCAAAGGCCTGCTTTTCGCTCCAGCCGCCCTGCGCCGTCTCGCCGCGGAACATGGTCGGCTCGATGACGTCATAGCCGTAGAAGCGCGCGACCTCCTCGGCGAGATCGGCGTAATGCTCGATGTCGCTGCGCCAGAAGGGGACGACGACGTCGTCGCCGCGCATGGAAAAGCCGAGCTTTTCAAGGACGGAAACCATATAACCCCGCGTGAGCTCCGTGCCGAGAAGGGCGTTGATTTTCGCCGGATCGAGGCGGACGGTTTTTTCCTCCGCAGGGGAGGCGACCACGTCGATCATGCCGTCTATCACCTCGCCCGCGCCGAGCATCTCCACAAGCTCGCAGGCCCGCTGCACGGCGGGAACGGTCCCCTCCGGGTCGAGGCCCTTTTCAAACTTGCCGGAGGCGTCGGTGCGCATACCGAGGGAGATGGCGGTCTTGCGGATAGAGGTGCCGTTGAAGTTTGCGGATTCAAATACGATGACGGCGGTGTCGTCCACAATCTCGGAGTTGCCGCCGCCCATGACGCCGGCTACGCCGATGGGCTTTTCCTCGTCGGCGATGACGAGCATATTGGGCGTGAGGTTCCGGTTGTTGCCGTCGAGGGTCATGAGGCTTTCGCCGGGCAGGGCGCGGCGCACGACGATCTTCCCGCCGCCGACGCAGCTATAGTCGAATGCGTGCATGGGCTGGCCGTATTCCTGCATGACGTAGTTCGTGATATCCACGATGTTGTTGATGGGCCGGATGCCGGAGGCGCGGAGCCGGCGGCGCAGCCAGGCCGGGGAGGGCTCTATTTTTATGTTTTTCACCATACGGGCGGTGTACCGCGGGCACAGCGACGGCTCGTCGATGCGTACGTCCAGATATTCGCGGATATCGCCGCCGGAGCCCCTGACCACGGGATCATGGAGAGAAAGCTCCGTGCCGAACGTGGCGGCGGCCTCCCGCGCAAGGCCGATAACGCTCAGGCAGTCGGGGCGGTTGTTCGTTATCTCGAACTCCACGACGCTGTCGTCGAGCCCCAGTACCTTGCGGATGTCGTCGCCCGGCTCGCAGGGCTCCTCCATGATGAATATGCCGTCCTCGATGGCGTAGGGGTAATCGTGGGTGTCAAGACCCAGCTCGCCCAGAGAGCAGAGCATCCCCTCGGATATGACGCCGCGGAGGCTGCCTGTGCGTATCTTTTTGCCGCCGGGGAGGGTGGAGCCGTCCAGCGCGACGGGAACCATATCGTCCACGGATACGTTCTGCGCGCCGGTGACGATGGTCAGATCCCGGCTCTGCCCGGCGTCTATTTTGCAGACCCAGAGATGGTCGGAATCGGGATGGGGGCTCATAAACGTGACGCGCCCCGCGACGACGTTTTCGATGCCCTCTCCCGTGTGGGAAAGAGTCTCCACCTTGGAGCCGGACATGGTCATCCCGTCGCAGAATTCCTTGTCGGAGACATTGATTTTCGTGTAATCGCCAAGCCACTGACGTGAAAGCTTCATGCTTCTGTCCTCCCTTAAAACTGCTCGAGAAAACGGGTGTCGTTTTCAAACAGCAGGCGCATGTCGGTGATGTTAAAGCGGAACATGGCCATGCGCTCCGCGCCGACGCCGAAAGCAAAGCCGGAATATTTTTCCGTGTCGATGCCGCAGCCCTCGAGAACCTTCGGATGCACCATGCCCGCGCCGAGAAGCTCGATCCAGCCCTCGCCCTTGCACACGCGGCAGCCCGCGCCGTGGCACTCGAAGCACTGGATATCCACCTCGCAGCTCGGCTCGGTGAAGGGGAAGTGATGGGGCCGGAAGCGGGTCTTCGTCTCCGGGCCGTAAAGCCTGTGGACAAGCTCGTTGAGGGTTCCCTTGAGATCGGCGAAGGTAATGCCCTCGTCCACCACAAGGCCCTCTATCTGGTGGAACATGGGGCTGTGAGTGGCGTCCACCTCGTCCTTGCGGTACACGCGGCCCGGGGAGATGATGCGGATGGGAAGCGGCTGCGTCTCCATGACGTGCACCTGAACGGGGCTGGTCTGCGTGCGCAGGAGAACCTCGTCGTTGTCGTCGAAGTAAAACGTGTCCTGCCGGTCGCGGGCGGGATGGCCCTCCGCGGTGTTCAGGCGGGTGAAGTTATAGTCCGAAAGCTCCACCTCCGGCCCCTCGGCGATGGTAAAGCCCATGCCGATGAATATCTCCTTGGCCTCGTTTATGACCTTGTTCAGCGGATGCCTCCGCCCGATAGGGACGGCCTGACCGGGGAGGGTAACGTCCACCGCTTCCGCGGCGAGCCGCTCCCGGAGCGCTTTTTCGCCGAGCGCCTTGCGGCTTTGCTCTATGGCCTGGGTAAGCTCCTCGCGGAACCGGTTTGCAAGCTGACCCATGACAGGGCGCTCCTCGGCGGAGAGGGAGCCCATCTGCTTGAGAATGGCGGTGAGCTCGCCTTTTTTACCAAGATATTTGACGCGCAGCGCTTCCAGCGCCTCCAGCGTCTCGGCCCGGCGGACGGCGTCAAGGGATTCGTCCCGGAGCTTTCGCAGCTTCTGTTCCATAATTTCCTGCTCCTTGCATATATATCGTGATGATCGCGATTCGTTCAAAGAAATTTGATGGTTCAACCTTAATTTATAACACAATCTCCCTTTTTTAGCAACTATAATATAATATAAATTGACGCGGTTTTTTCCAGCGGTTATAATGGAAAGCACAATACGAAAGCATGCAGGGGGCGTAACTATGGAGCTGTCCAGCGCAAAACGGATGAAAGCCGCCGACAGCGCGGCCATAAACGAAAGAGGGATAGGCTCCCTGCTGCTCATGGAGGCGGCAGCCGGAGCTTTGGCGGAGGCTGCGGCGGATCAGATGGGCGCGGAGCGGTTTGCCGTTGTGCTCTGCGGCCCCGGCAACAACGGCGGCGACGGCGTGGCGGCGGCGCGCCTCCTGCGCCGGATGGAGGGGGTTTCCGTGCGCGCCTTCCTCGTCGGCGCGCGGGAGCGCATGACGGAGGACTGCCGCGCCATGGAGCAGCGCCTTGTGGAGGAAGGCGGGGCGCTGGAGGATTTTGAGGCCGCCAGGGAGGAGCTTCCCGCCCTGCTGCGCGGGGCGGGGGTCATCGTGGACGCCCTTTTCGGCGTGGGGCTGAGCCGGCCTCTTTCCGGCGCGGCGCTGGAGGCGGTGGAGCTCATAAACGCCGCGAAGCGCCCCGTCGTATCCGCCGATATCGCCAGCGGCGTGTCCGCCGACACGGGGCTTATTCTGGGCGGCGCGGTGCGCGCGTCGTGTACGGTGACGTTTTCCCGCGCAAAGCCCGGCCATTTTGTGGAGCCGGGCTGCGTCTGCTGCGGCGAGCTGCGGATAGCGGATATCGGCATCCCTCAGGAGCTTCTGGCGCAAAGCGGCTGCGGCGTGTACGCCATCCACGGCGAGGATCTGCGTCTGCCCGCCCGCCGGAGGCTGACGCACAAGGGCGACTACGGGAAGCTTCTTATCGTCGGCGGGAGCCTGCCCTATACCGGCGCGCCCACCATGTGCGCCCGGGCCGCCGTGCGCGCGGGGGCGGGGCTGGTCTATCTCGCCGTTTCGGAGGATATATATAATATCACGGCGGTGAAAAACGACGAGGCCATGGTTCTTCCTCTGCCGGCGGGGGAGGACGGCGGCGTTTCCCGCCGGGCGTGGCAGAAGCTGTCGGAACGGCTGGCCGGCTGCGACGCCTGCGTCATCGGCCCCGGCATGGGGCGCAGCGGCGACACCCTCGCGCTGACGGAGCTGGTTCTGAAAAACGCGCGGATCCCCGTGGTGGCGGACGCGGACGCGCTTTGGGCCGCCGCTCAGGACGTTTCCGTGCTCGACCGGGCGCAGGCCCCGGTGGTCCTGACGCCCCATGAGGGGGAGTTTTCCCGGCTGCTTGGCCGCCCTGTGGAGGATCGGCTGGGCGACGCGCTGGCTTTTTCCGAAACGCACGGCTGCGCCGTGGTCCTGAAGGGTCATCGAACCATATGCGCTTTCCCGGATGGCCGGGCTTATGTCGTGGACGCGGGCAACCCCGGCATGGCGAAGGGCGGAAGCGGCGACGTGCTGGCCGGCGTTATCGGCGCGCTGCTGGGGCAGATGTCCTCCCGGCGGGCGGTGGTGACGGCCTGCTGGCTCCACGCCCGGGCCGGGGATATCGCCGCGGGGCGCTTCGGCGAATACGCCATGAAGGCCGGGGACATCATCGGCTGCCTCTGCCGCGCCGAACAGGAGATCATGGAACGACATACGCTTATGTAACAGGAGGCTTCATGCGGAAAGGTCTGATTTCCGTACTGACGATATCCCTTTTGCTCCTCGGCGGCTGCGGGGAGCGGAAGGCGCAGATGGAGGAGGATTTCGCGGCGTTCCGCCGAACCGTCGCCGAGGCGGAGCACATCGGCGCGCAGGCGGAGCTGACCGCCGATTACGGCGAAACGGCGCAGGACTATACGCTCTCGCTTTCCGGCGACGGGAGCCGGGTCGAGGTGGAGATCATCGAGCCGGAGCTGCTGGCGGGCGTCAAGGCCACAGCGGAGCGGGGGGAGGCGGCCCTTTCCTATGACGGCGTCATGCTGGGCGCGGGGGCTCTGGACGAGGAGGGGCTCACCCCGGTATCGGCGCTTCCCGTGATATTGGACGCCATGGCCGACGGCTATGTGGAGCTTTTGTGGACGGAAGGAGGCTATCTCACCGCGCGGCTGTACGCGGGGGAGGACTCCGTATGCACGCTCTGGCTCAACGCCGAAACGCTCGTTCCCTCCGCCGCGGAGATCGCGTCCGACGGCTGCACGGTCATAGTCTGCCGGTTCACGGACTGGGCAATATCATAGAAATATAGGCAGCAGAAAATAGAAATATAAAGCGGTCACACGCAAAGGAGATAAGGATATGGACGACAGGAAAAAACGCACATGGGCGGAGATAAGCCTCGGCGCTATCGAAAACAATTACCGGCAGATGCGTGCCCAGCTTCCGGCAGGATGCCGGTTTCTCGGCGTGGTGAAGGCAAACGCCTACGGCCACGGGGCAATAGAGGTATCGCGGCTTTTGACGGAGCTGGGATGCGAGTATCTCGCCGTGGCGTGCCTTGACGAGGCCCGCCAGCTCCGCGAGGCGGGCGTTGCCCTTCCGATACTGATATTGGGTTACACCCCGCCGGAATACGCCGCGGAGCTTGCCGGGCTCGATATTACGCAGGCGGTGGGGAGCCTTGCTGTGGCAAAGGCCCTGTCCGCCGCTCTGGCGGGGACGGGGAAGACCCTCAAGATCCATCTGAAGCTTGAGACCGGCATGGGGCGGACGGGCTTTCGCGCTTTCGGGGACTGGGACGCCGAGCCCGCCGCAGAGGCCGCAAAGCTTCCGGGGCTCTGTGCCGAGGGGGTGTTCACTCACTTTTGCGTGTCCGACGCCGACGAGCAGACGCGCCGGTTCACGGCCGTCCAGCTCCAGCGCTTCAAAACCGCCATCGCCGCCATTGAGACCCGGATCGGGCAGAGCTTTGCGATACACCACTGCACGAACTCCGGCGCCATGATGTCCTTCCCGGAGACATATATGGATATGGTGCGCCCCGGCGTGTCGCTGTACGGCATGTACCCCGGCCCCGATCGGGAGCGGGTAAGGCTTGTCCCCGCCATGACGCTGAAGACCCGCGTGGCGTATATCGAGCGCCACGAGCCGGGAGACACGGTAAGCTATGGCCGGACGTTTACGGTGGAAAAGCCGTCGGACATCGCCGTTTTGCCCATCGGGTACGCCGACGGGCTGCATCGGACGCTATCCAACCGGCTGACCGTATCCGTAAACGGACAAAAGGCCCGTCAGGTGGGGCGCATCTGCATGGACATGTGTATGGCGGATGTGACCGGCCTTGACGTAAAGCCCGGCGACGAGGTGGAGATATTTGGCCGGGAGATGCCTGTCGACGACGTGGCGGAGCTGGCCGGGACGATACACTACGAGCTTACCTGCGCGGTAAGCCCCCGCGTGCCGCGGATATACGTCGATTAGAGACCGGCGGCGCGGCCCCGCTCGCTGAGAAGAATGTATAAAAATCACCGCTTCGTGGGAAAATGATAGCGTGTCCGTACATAGTATGTATCGGGCGACTATTTCACGGAAGTGGTGCTCACATGACAAATCCGGTTCGACGCGGAGACATTTACTACGCCGACCTGAGCCCCGTCGTGGGCTCGGAGCAGGGAGGGCTGAGACCCGTCCTTATCGTACAGAACGACACGGGGAACCGCCACAGCCCCACGGTGATCGCGGCGGCTATCACCTCTCAGGTGGGGAAGGCGAGGCTTCCGACGCATATCGAGATACCGGCGCCGGACAGCGGCCTTACCCGTGACAGCGTGATCCTGCTCGAGCAGATACGCACGCTGGACAAATCCCGCCTGCGGGAACGCATGGGGAAGCTCGACGGCTCGACCATGGATCGCGTGGACGACGCCATCGCCGTGAGCTTTGGGCTCGGCCATTCGCTGTCGTAAAAAACGGCCCTCATTCATAGGCTTTCTATGGATGAGGGCTTTTCCGCGTCCAAATATTTTTACAGGGAGGTCAAGCTGTATGCAGATCCCGATCTACATAGACGGGAAGCGGGAGGGGACGCTTGCCATCGAAAGGGATGGCGCGGCCACGGTGATGGACGCGCGCCTGCGGGACGTGGGGCGCGTGGTGCGGCTGACGGTATTCGGCGAGCGGGAGGGGTATCTCGGCGTGCCGGAGCCGGAGGACGGGCAGCTCCGCCTCGTAAGGCGGCTGTCGCCGAACGATATGCGCCGGTTCCCCTCCGCCCCGGAATACGCGGCGGACAGCCGCATGAAAAGCGGAGATACCCGCGTCCCGGAGCCGGAAAAACCGCCGGCGGAGGGCAGACATGTCCTCTGGCACGGCGGCAAGCCGTATTTTTTCTAGACCGCGCGGGCGGACGCGCCGTTTGCGCCCGGTTTCAGTGAAAAATCGTGTCGTCCTCGTCTATCCACCGGCTCACGTCCGTGACGAGAATATCGTCCGCGCCCGCGCGGGCGACGACTTTTTCGATCCCGGCGTTTATGATGAGGCGGCGGCACATGGAGCAGGGGGCCGTATCCGTCAGATACTCGCCGGTCCTGGCGTCCCGGCCCGTGAGATACAGCGTGGCGCCCAGCATGTCCCGCCGGGCGGCGGAGATGATGGCGTTTGCCTCCGCGTGGACGGAGCGGCACAGCTCGTACCGCTGGCCGGAGGGGATGCGAAGCTCCTCCCGGTGGCACACGCCCATATCCGTGCAGTTGCAGCGGCCCCGGGGCGCGCCGTTGTAGCCGGTGGAGAGTATCTCGTCGTTTTTTACGATAATAGCGCCGTAGGTGCGGCGCAGGCAGGTGGCTCGCTCCCGCACGGCGTCGGCGATGTCAAGATAATAGTCGTCCTTGCTTCTTCGCTGCATAAGGCCTGTCCCCCGTCAAAAACATATTTTGTCTATTATAGGCGATTTTTCGCCGCCGCGCAAGCCGGGGACTACCCATTTTGCGAAAACCGTGGTAAAATATAATGATATAATATAAACGGACAGCATCCGTGGAGATATATCCGAAAGGGAACGCGATGGAAAAAATGATGGTCTACGGCCTGCGGGATTTTGACGAGAGGCCGTTTTTTGAAAAATATGCCCCGGAGGCCGGATTCGAGCTTCGATCCGCGCCGGAGGCGCCGACGCTTGAAAATGCCTGTCTGGCGGAGGGCTGCGCCTATGTGAACATCATCACCTCGCCGGTGGATCGGGAGCTCATCGGGCGCTTCAGCGGCCTTGGGGTGAAATACCTCGTGACCCGCACCATCGGCTACGACCACATCGACACGGACGCCGCGGAGGAATACGGCATCCGCGTGGCAAACACGCCCTACGGGCCGGACGGCGTGGCGGAGTACGCCGTCATGCTCATGCTCATGTGCATACGGAAAATGAAGTCCATCCGGCACCGCTTCCTCGGTCAGGATTACACCCTCAAGGGCCTTCTGGGCGGGGAGCTGTCGTCCATGACCGTAGGCGTGGTGGGTACCGGGCGGATAGGCACCCGCCTGTGCGAAATGCTTTCCGGCTTCGGATGCCGCATCCTGGCGCACTCGCCCCACCCGAACGAACGGGCGGCGCGGTACGCCGAATATGTGACGATGGAGGAGCTTCTCGCCCGTTCGGATATCATTACGCTCCACACCGCGGCGGCGGCGGACACGGCGCACATGATAGGCGCGCCCGAGATCGAGCGGATGAAGCGGGGGGTCGTTATCGTGAACACGGCCCGCGGCACGCTTCTGGACACGGACGCGGCGATCGCCGGGCTTGACAGCGGGAAGATCGGCGCGCTGGGACTCGACGTGGTGGAAAACGAGTACGACCTTTTCTATTACGACCGGCGGGAGGACGTTTTGACGAACACAAAAATGTACCTTCTGCAAAGCTATCCGAACGTCATAATCACCCACCATATGGCTTTCTACACCCGGCAGGCCGTGGAGACCATGGTCAGCGACTCCCTCCTTGGCGCGGCCGCTGACCGCGACGGCAGGGAAAACCCCTGGCGCGTGCGGTAGATGGAAAAGCCCAACTACCAGAAGGAGCTGGACGCCGTCATCGCCGGCATCCCGGCGGGGGAGAGGCCCCGTCTGCTGCTCCAGAGCTGCTGCGGCCCGTGCTCCAGCTATGTTCTGGAATATCTGACACGATATTTTGACGTGACCGTGCTGTTCTATGACCCGAACATCCGGCCGGAGGCCGAGTACGAAAAGCGTCTGGCGGCGCTGAAGAAGCTCCTTGCCGCCATGCCGGAGGGACGCGCGGTAAAGCTCGCGGAGCCGGGCTGGCGCGGCCGGGAGTATATGGACGCGGTGCGCGGGCTGGAGGAAGAGCCGGAGGGCGGCGCGCGGTGCGCGGTGTGCTTCCGGCTGCGGCTGGAGGAAACGGCGCGTCTGGCGCGGGCAGGCGGCTATGAGTTTTTCGGCACGACGCTCACCGTCAGTCCCCACAAAAACGCGGCGCTGCTCAACGCCATAGGCCGGGCGCTGGAGGAGGAATACGGCGTGGCGTGGCTCCCCTCGGATTTCAAAAAACGCAACGGCTACCTCCGCTCCATACAGCTTTCAAAGCAGTACGGCATCTACCGTCAGACGTATTGCGGCTGCGGCCTCGGCGGGGCGAAGGACGCCGGGGCGGAACCCGAAGGGGGAGCCGCCGGACGCTTTGCCGCGTCCGATCGTCAATAAGGAGGCTCGTCCATGTCCAAGCTTACAAAAATCGCTCTGAAAAGCGCCTTCCGGGATATGCTGCGCGAAAAGCCCTTTGACAAAATCACCGTGTCCGCGCTCGTCAAGGCGGCGGGCGTCAGCCATAACACCTTCTACTACAACTACGATGATATCTATGCCCTTCTGGACGACTTTCTCCGGGATGAATTTGCGGCGCAGGAGAAGGCGCTGCGGGAGGATGAGCGGACGGCGGACAACTGGGCGGCGGAGATAAGGGCGCTCCTGCGGACCTGTCAGGACAATTCCAGCATCGTTTACCACCTGTTCAACTCGCTGTCCCGGGATCGGCTGGAGCGGTATGTTTTCACGGCGTCGGACGACGCCATCTACCGCTATGTCTGCCGACAGGCGGAGGAGAGGGATGTCTCCGAGGAACGCATCGCGGATATCAGCAACATGTGCCGGTACGCAGCCACCGGGTGCTTTCTGCGGTTTATCTGGAACAATATGTCGGAGGATATCGACGATCTGGCGGACAAGCTCAGCCGGATGCTGACGCAATATGTGCAATGCGCGCTGGACGCCAAGCCGTAAGGACATAAATTGATACAAAATGACAAAATTGTACTAAATGCGTACACTTTCAGCGATTTGTCCTATTTTGGGAGGGAACCTTTTTTTGCCCGTGTCTTTTGCCGACGGCGTTTGTTATACTATTATTTAATAAACCACCATAGAAAGAATAACGAACAGGAGGAAGCAGCCATGAAAGCGTCAACGACCATAAAAAAGTTTGGGCTGGAACGCGCCTTTCGGTATCTTTACACGGATCCGGAGAAAAATCTCCCCAAGCTCATGGACTGGGCGGACAAGTTCGCCGGAGAAAATTTCCCCGCCCAGCGGGCCGCTGTCCGCAGGGCCGTCGAAGACCCGGAATACCCCTATTATCATTTTCTGCGGCACATGATAAACGACATAGATCCGGAAGTCCTCAAGACCGTGGCGGTGAACCTCTTCGTAAACGCCAGCATGATAGGCTGGCCCAAGCAGAAGCGGCTGCGGGAGGAATACGGGTGCAACATCCCCTGGACGATCCTGCTGGATCCCACCTCCGCCTGCAATCTGCACTGCGTGGGCTGCTGGGCGGCGGAATACGGCAACCGGCTGAACCTCTCCTTTGACGAGATCGACGACATCATCCGTCAGGGCAAGGAGCTGGGGGTGTATATGTACATCTACACCGGCGGCGAGCCGCTGGTGCGGAAAGCGGACATCATCCGTATCTGCGAGAAGCACGACGACTGCATCTTCCTGTGCTTCACGAACGGCACCCTTATCGACGAGGCCTTTGCCGACGAGATGCTGCGGGTGAAGAATTTCGTCCCCGCCATCTCTCTGGAGGGTCTTGAGAAGGCCACCGACAGCCGCCGGGGCGAGGGCGTGTACGTGAAGGTCATGCGGGCTATGGAAATCCTGCACAGCAAGAAGCTCCTGTACGGCATCTCAAGCTGCTACACCAGCGCGAACTACGACTCCATCACCTCGGAGGAGTATTACGACATGCTCATCCGCATGGGCGCGTATTTCATCTGGTACTTCCACTATATGCCCGTGGGGAACGACGCGTCCCCGGAGCTGCTGCCTACGCCGGAGCAGCGGGAGCTCGTCTACCGCCGCATCCGGGACTATCGGAGCCGGAAGCCGCTGTTTGCCATGGATTTCCAGAACGACGCGGAATTTGTGGGCGGCTGCATCGCCGGCGGACGGCGCTACTTCCACATCAATGCCAACGGAGACGCGGATCCTTGCGTGTTTGTCCACTACTCCGACGGGAACATCCGGGAAAAATCCCTGCTGGATATTTTGCGCTCGCCGCTGTTCATGGCATACCATGACGGCCAGCCCTTCAACGAGAACATGCTCCGGCCCTGCCCCATGCTGGAAAATCCCCAGAAGCTGCGGGATATGGTCGAGAAGACCGGGGCGAAGTCCACGGATATGCAGTCCCCGGAAAGCGCGGAGCATCTGTGCGCGAAGTGCGACAGCTATGCCGCCTGCTGGCAGACGAAGGCCGACGAGCTCTGGCAGGAGCACGAGGCGCAGAAAGCGGCTGCGGCGGCCGGGAAAGAGGCTTGACACCGGCGCGTAAACGCCATATAATAGGCATACAATCGAATGGGTGCGCTGGGGCCTGACCCGGCTGAGATGAAGCGTGATCGCTTCGGTGCCCGGAACCTGATCCGGATAATGCCGGCGTAGGAAAACGACAGCGTATGGCTGGATTTTTACCCGCCGGGAGGATGATTTTCTCCCGGCGGCCTGTTTTCCTCCGATACCTGAAAGGAGAAAGCCATGAAAAAAACCATCAACACACGCAAGCTCGTGGAGAGCGCCGTGCTCATCGCCGTCGGAACGGTGCTGAGCCTTGTCAAGATCGACCTGCCCTTCGGCGGCGGCGTCACAATCTGCAGCATGCTGCCGCTCATCGTGCTCAGTCATCGGTACGGCTGGAGGTGGGGCCTTGTCAGCGCCGGGGTATACAGCGTACTACAGCTTATCCTGGGGCTGGATAACGTCGGCTATGCCACCAATTTCGGCATGGTGCTGGGCATTATTTTCCTCGACTACATCATCGCCTATACGGTCATCGGCCTGTCCGGCGCGTTTGACCGGGTGATAAAAAATCCCCGAGGCGCGGTCGCCGTCGGCATCGCCGTCACCTTCGCCGCCCGGTTCGTCTGCCACCTCATCACCGGCGTGTGGATATGGGGCGAGTGGATGCCCGAGGAATTTATGGGACTTCCCATGACGAGCCCGTGGCTGTATTCCTTCCTGTATAACGGCTGGTATATGCTGGCGGAGCTCGTGCTGACGGAAGCCGTCGCCATGCTCATCTATAAGCCGCTGGAGAAGTATTTCCGCGGGGAGGATCTGAGATGATGCCCTCGCCGCGGGCGAAGGCAAAAAACGGCGCAGGGGAAACACCTGCGCCTTTTTGCGCGGCGGACGGATTTTCGCCGCGCGGAAATTTTGGTTGACAGGGTTTTGTAATTTGGATATAATGTATCAGTTACTGGCTGGATTTTTTATATTTTGCCAACTACGGCGGCTGCCGCCGGTGAGTAATATTATGATATGACAGGAAAGGAAACAAGACCATGAAGCGTACCTATCAGCCCAAAAAGCTGCACGCCCAGAAGGAGCATGGCTTCCGCAAGCGCATGGCCACCCGCAACGGCCGCAAGATCCTTGCCGCCCGCCGCGCCAAGGGCCGCAAGAGACTGAGCTACTAAGCCCGGAGGAGCCGAGCGTGCTTTGGAATTTACTTCCTCGCTGAAAACAAACAATGACTTCCGCCGCGTCTACCGAAAGGGGACGAGCGCCGTCCGCCCGTGCGTGGTGGTCTATGTCCGCAGGAGCAGACAGGGCGTTAACCGTCTGGGCTTCACCGTGACGGCCAAGGTCGGCAAGGCTCATGTGCGAAACCGTGTGCGCCGCCGCCTTCGGGAGATATACCGCCTGCATGAATCCGGGCTCCGTTCCGGGTACGATATGGTGGTAGTCGCCCGCCCGCGGGCGGCGGAGGTCACTTATAAGCGGCTGGAAACGGAATTTCTGTCCGCATGTCAGGAGCTGGGGGCGGCGCGATGAAGCGGCTGCTGCTGGCTATCGTGCGTTTTTACAGGAAGTATATCTCTCCGCTCAGGCCCCCCTGCTGCCGGTTCATACCCACCTGCAGCGAATATGCCCTTATCGCCATAGAGCGATACGGCGCGTGGAAGGGCGGATGGCTGGCGTTGAAGCGCATATGCCGGTGCCATCCGTTCCACCGGGGCGAGCACGATTTTTACGACCCGGTGCCCTGATTCTTGCTTTAGGAGAAGAATATGTTAGAATCTATTGCTAGACCCTTTGGCTGGCTGATGCTCAAGCTCTACGACTGGCTCGGGAACTACGGCGTCGCGGTCATACTGTTTGCCCTTCTGGTCAAGCTCATCCTCCTGCCCTTCCAGCTCAAGAGCAAGAAGAGCACGATGCGTATGAGCCGCATGACCCCCCGGCTCAAGGAGCTGGAAAAGAAATTCGGAAACGATCAGCAGCGCTACCAGATGGAGATGCAAAAGCTCTACAAGGAAGAGGGCGTGAACCCCATGTCCGGCTGCCTGTGGAGCCTGATCCCGTTTCCCATCCTGCTTGCCCTTTACCGCGCCATCCGCTTCCCGCTGACGACCATGATGGGCGTGGATTCGTCTCTCCTCGAGGAGGGCGGCGCTATCTACGAAAAGCTCATGGAGCTGGGCTATACCAGCGCGGCCACGAACCGCACCGCCGCCTACGAGCAGATATTCCAGTCAAAATTCATCACCGAGCATTTTGACGCTTTTGCCGGCCTGTCCGACAAGCTTCAGACTCTGTCCTACAAGTTTCTGGGTCTGGATCTGGGCAGCGTGCCCCAGATTGCCTTCTGGAAGTGGGACTGGAGCAGCGCCGCCGCCTGGGGCCCGTCTCTGGGGCTTTTCATGATCCCTGTCGTCGCGGCGCTGTTGAGCTGGCTGTCGATGAAGATAGCGAACGCCTCCAACCCTCAGGCGCAGGCCAATCAGCAAAATCAGCTGACCATGCTGCTTATCGGCCCGCTGATGTCCATATGGATCTGCTTTGCCATGCCGGCGGTCATGGGTATTTACTGGATCGCCCAGTATGTGTTCGGCATTTTTCAGGAGCTGATTTTGAACCGCATCTTCAACAAACAGCTTGACGCGGAGGACGCCGATCGCATCGAGAGGGAGAAGCTCCGCGCGGCGGAGCTCGAGGCAAAGCGTCAGGAGACGGAGCGCCTGAAGGCCGAGGGCGCTACGACGGTCAACAAGAACACCTCCAGGAAAAAGCAGCAGGCCGCCGCCGCGCAAAAGGAAGCCGAACGCAAGGCCGCGGAAGTCCGCTCCGAGCGGGCGGCAAAGCGCGCGGCTATGGGTCTGACCGACGATATACCGGCCTCTCAGGTCGGCAACCGCCGCTATGCCCGAGGCCGGGCCTATGTGCCGGATCGGTACACGAACCCCGAGGAGGCGGAGGAAAAGACCATCCTCGCCGCGGAGGAAAGCGATCTGTACGCCGAGGAGCACCCGGCGCCGGAGGCGGACGGGGAGGATGCCGCCGCCGGGGAGATCGAGGATACCGCGGAGGCCGACGCGCCGGATCAGACGGAAGAGGACGAACCGGCAGAGGCTGACGCGGAAGCGGACGAGGACGAAAACGCCGAAGAGCCCGCGGAAGAAGCGGGCGAGACAGAGAAAACGTCATCCGGCGAGGATGACGAAAATGAACCCGAAGCGGACGGGAAAGCCGCCGTATCTGTCGGGGAGACCGGCGAGACGGAGGAAGACAGCGCCCCTTCGGATGCGGAATGATGGAGGGAGACTATGCTGAAAACAAAGGAATTTAACGGCAAGACCCCGGAAGACGCCATCGCGAAGGCGCTGGAGGAGCTGAAGCTGGAGCGGGACGATATCTCCGTGGAGATCGTCGAGCGCGGCAGATCCGGCTTTCTGGGTCTGGGCGCAATAGAAGCCACGGTGCGCATATCCTACGACGGGCCGGAGGACAAGCCCGCGCCGGAAGAACCCGTATCCGCGAAGACGGAGGCAGCCGAGCCCGACGCGGACGCCGAAGCTCCTGCCCCCGCGGAGGGAACGCCGAAGCGGGAGCCTGTCCGCGCCGAGGGCGCGCAGGCTGAGCAGACGGAAAAATTCCTCTCCGGCCTTCTGGAGCGTATGGGCGTACAGGCGGAAATGAGCATCACCGCCCGCGAGGGCGGCGGGCTGAACGTGGAGCTGTCCGGCAGCGGTCTCGGCGCGGTCATAGGCCGCCGGGGCGAAACCCTCGACGCCATCCAGCACCTGACAAACTATGCCGTCAACCGCGGCAGCGGCCGCCACGCCCATATAAACGTCGACGCGGAGAATTACCGCGCCAAGCGGGAGCAGTCGCTGGAGCGTCTGGCGGAAAAAATGGCGGATAAGGCCGTCAAATACCGGCGCAGCATGGCGCTGGAGCCGATGAACTCCTATGAGCGCCATATCATCCACGCCGCCCTGCAGGATCGGGAGGACGTGACGACCAGCTCCACAGGGGCGGAGCCGAACCGGCGCGTGGTGGTGTCTTACGTCCCCACAGGGGGGCAAAAGGCCGATGCCGACTACAAAGAATGGTGCTGATATCGTGAAGCGGGACGGCTGCGTGCCGCCCCGCTTTCCGTTGCAGGGGCGTATAGCGCGCAGGAGAGAAAGCGCTCCTGCTATTCCGCTCCCGCGGAGCGTTTTCGGCGGGAAAGAGGGGAGGTAAGGCGCATGGTTTTTTCCAGCGCGATGTTTCTGTTCGCGTTTTTGCCGATACTGTATGCCGTTTATCGGCTGACGCCCGGCATCCGGGCGAAAAACGTCGTCCTTGTCATATTCAGCCTGCTGTTTTACTGCTTCGGGACCGCCGCCTACCTGCCGGTGCTTCTGGGCTCAATCCTTTTGAACTGGGGCGCGGGAAGGCTGCTCGGCGCGATGGAGAAAAAACGCGCCCGCAGGCTTGTTGCGGCGGTGGCCGTGGCTTTGAACATCGGGCTTTTGGCGGTTTTCAAATATCTGGGCTTTTTTGTGGAGAATATAAACGCCCTTTGCGGGACGGCGCTTCCCGTGCCGTCTTTGGGGCTGCCGCTCGGCATATCCTTTTTCACGTTCACGGGTCTGAGCTATGTCATCGAGGTGTTCCGCAAGCCCGCCAATATGTCGAAAAGCCTGATAAAGGTCGCGCTTTATATCTCGCTGTTCCCGAATATCCTGTCCGGCCCCATCGTGGGCTATAAGACCGCCGCGCCTCAGATGGACGAGCGGGTATGCACGCCGGAAAAGACCGCCCGGGGTCTTCGCCGGTTCATCCTCGGCATGGCGAAAAAGCTTCTTATCGCGGATATCGTCGGCGGTATCGTGGACGCGGTCTACGCATCGTCGGCGGTGGACGCGCGTCTGGCGTGGCTCGGCGCGATAGGCTACGTCGTGCAGATATATTTCGACTTTTCCGGCTACACCGATATGGCGCTGGGTCTCGGAAGCATGTTCGGCTTCGACTTCCCGGAAAACTTCAACCAGCCCTATACCGCCCTCGGCATGACGGACTTCTGGAAGCGCTGGCATATAAGCCTTACCACATGGTTCCGCAACTATCTTTATATGCCTATGGTCATGTCGCGTCCGCTGCAGAGGCTCTATAAAAAATGGGCGGCGAAGTATGGCCGCGCCAAAGCCAACAGGCTCTCCCTGCTTATCCCGACGGCGGTCGTGTGGCTCCTCACCGGCCTGTGGCACGGGGCGGCGTGGCGCTATGTGCTGTGGGGCCTGTGGCACGGGCTTTTCTGCCTGCTGGAGGGCGTTGGGATCATACGGACGCAAAAGCTTAAAGGCTCCGCCGGGGGGCGCGCGCTCCTGCATGTCTATACGCTTGCCGTGATCCTTTTCGGAACGGTTCTCTTCCGCGCGGAGAGCATGGCTCAGGCCGGACAGATGCTCGGCGCGATGGCCGCCGGGTGGCATTTTACCGCCGAGGCGACCCTTGTGCTTCAGCAAAGTCTGACGGGGCTTGGCGTGACCTGCTTTGTCGCCGGTGTCGCCGGCTGCCTGCCGGTCGTGCCGTGGCTCAAGAGGCACACCGGCAAATGGGGGGAGCCCGCGTCATATGTCCTGTGCGCTGCGCTTTTCGCGCTGTGCGTCATGGATATGGCGGGAAGCGGCTTTCAGCCCTTTATCTACTTGCAGTTTTAAGGGGGCGGCGGCATGAAAAAGACGCTTTATATCCTGTTTATCACGCTGTTTCTCCTGGCTTGCCTCATACCCGTCGCGGGGCTTGCGGTAAACGGCCCGTCCGACGCGGCGGCAAACGAGGCTCCGGCGGTCGCGCCGAGCCTGAAAAATTACGACGGCACCTGGAACACGGCGTATTTCTCCGATCTGGAGACCTACATCTCCAAGGCGTTTTTCCTGCGGCTGGAGTGCATCACCGGCTGGGACGCCATCTGCGCGAAGGTGTTCCATACCTCGGCAAACGACGACGTGCTGCTCGGGCCGGACGGCTGGCTTTTCTACGGCGAGGCGATAAACGATATCACCGGCTCGAACCAGCTCACCGACCGGCAGATATGGGCCAGCGCCCGGAGCCTGTACCTCATGCAGGAATATGCCGACAGTCAGGGCGCGGATTTCGTGTTCACCGTCCCCTGCGGCAAGTATACGCTCTATACCTCCCATGTGCCGGACTACGTCACCGTGGCGGACGGCAGCAACCTTGAGCGCCTTTCGGCGGCGCTCTCGGAGCAGGGCGTCCGTTACGCCGACCTTTACGAGGCGTTCACCGCCGTGGACGAGGAGCTTTACTGGCAGTGGGACAGCCACTGGAACGCCAGGGGCGCGGCGCTGGCGGCGGATACCATTCTGGCGTCCGCCGGTGTGGAAAGCGGATACTTTACCGGCGGCTTTACCGAGGTGATCGACCACTCCGGCGACCTGTATCAGATGCTGTATCCCACGGGGCGCGCGCTGGAAGCGGATTATGTCCCGGCGGAGGATTTTACTTTCACATATACCAGCAGCTACCACAGCTACGACGATATCACCATCACCACGGAGCGCGAGGGGGCGGACGGCTCGCTTCTGCTGTACCGCGACTCGTCCGGCCGGAACCTCTATCCGTATCTGGCCGAAAAATTCGGCACAGCGTACATTTCCCGGCTCAACAATTACGACCTGTCCCTCATATCCGATCAGGGGACGACCGTCGTTGTGGTGGAGCTGGCGGAGCGGACGCTCAATTATATTTTAAAATATCCGGCGGTCTACCCCGCGCCGGAGCGGGACGCCTCTGTCCTTACCGGCGCGTCGGAGGTGGAAAGCGAGCTTACCGTGGACGATTCCCAGAGCGCCATGGAGGGCTATGTGAAGCTCACCGGCGTTCTGCCGGAAACGGCGGTGGATTCCTGCGTCTATGTCGAAGCCGGCGGCGCGGTGTACGAGGCCATCCCCGACGAGGGCGCGTTCACTGTCTGGCTACCCGCCGACGTCGGCGCGGAAAACGCGCGGATATATGTTTTTCGGTGATCTGCAAAGAGCTCCGGCCATTGATGGCCGGGGCTTTTTATTATCTTTATGGGAAAAGAAAATGACTGCTTGACGGGAGAATTTGACTGTGCTAGCATGAACAGCGCCGAGGAGGAAAGGAGACGATATGAAGGCATTTTACATCAAGCAGGGGGACGCATACAGCATCCCCGTGAAGCTGACGTTGAACGGCGAGGAGATCCTGCTGGAGAACGTGGAGCTGGTGGAATTTATGCTGGGCAGCCGCATCCGGCGCGTGTACCCGGACGAGGTGTCCTGCGACGACGGGGCGTTTTATTTCCCGCTGACTCAGGCGGAGACGCTGGGTCTTGCCGCCGGGCTCACGCTGCCGCTGGACGTGCGGGTGAAGTTCGCCGGAGGGAACGTCATCGGCACGCTCCGCGCCGCGCAGGTGACGGTGGCGGACGCTGTGAGCGGGAAGGAGCTGTGATGGGAGAAGTGGTATCGGGCATCGCGGCGGCGGAAGGTCTGGCGGCGGAGCTGGAGCTGACGACTGTTTCGGAGGTGGAGGCGGAGCTCGGCGAGGCAAAGCTCCTGCGAGGGCCGGAGGGCCCGCAGGGGCCGGAAGG
>CAZEXC010000022.1:0-18424 GCA_964516625.1 uncultured Oscillospiraceae bacterium
TCCTCCATCGGCACGACCTGAGCGTAGCCGCCGCCGGCGGCGCCGCCCTTCACGCCGAACACGGGCCCCAGAGACGGCTCCCGCAGCGCCACTACGACGTTTTTCCCGATACGGCGCAGACCGTCGGAAAGGCCGATCGTGGTGGTGGTCTTCCCCTCTCCCGCAGGCGTGGGCGTGATGGCCGTCACGAGGACAAGCTTTCCGTCCGGGCGCGGGTCGTCCCGCAGAAGCGCGTAATCGACCTTTGCCTTGTACCGGCCATAGGGCTCGAGATATTTTTCCTCAATGCCCGCGGCCGCGGCGATCTGGCCGATGGGCCTCATTTCACATGCCTGAGCTATTTCAATGTCTGTCATATTTCTCCCCTCGCTTTATGTTTTCAGGGTGACGTCATGGTAGCCGCCCTCCACGATGCTGGTGGAGGAAACGACGGTGAGCTTCGCGTTTTTCTGGAGCTCCGGAATGCTCACGACGCCGCAGTTGCACATGGTAGATCTGACTTTGTACAGGCTCTTCTGCACGTTTTCGTGCAGGCCGCCGGCATAGGTCACATAGCTGTCCACGCCTTCCTCGAAGCTGAGGGCTTCCGCGCCGCCGACGTCATAGCGCTGCCAGTTGCGGGCGCGGTTCGAGCCCTCTCCCCAGTATTCCTTGACATAGGTGCCGTTTATATTCAGCTTGGGCGTGGGGCTTTCGTCGAATCGGGCAAAGTACCGCCCCAGCATGACGAAGTCCGCGCCCATGGCGAGAGCCAGCGTGATATGATGGTCATAGACGATGCCGCCGTCGGAACAGATGGGGACATATATCCCCGTTTCTTCATAATACTCGTCCCGCGCCGCCGCGACCTCAATGAGCGCCGTGGCCTGACCGCGGCCAATGCCCTTCGTCTCGCGGGTGATGCAGATAGATCCGCCGCCGATGCCGACCTTTACGAAATCCGCTCCGCACTCGGCCAAAAAGCGGAACCCGTCCTTATCGACGACGTTTCCCGCGCCGACCTTGACGCTGCTGCCGTAGCGCTCGCGTATCCAGTCAAGGGTGTACTTCTGCCAGCAGGAATATCCCTCGGACGAGTCAATGCACAAAACGTCGGCCCCGGCATCCACAAGGGCGGGGACGCGGTCGGCGTAATCGCGGGAGTTGATGCCCGCGCCGACAAGAAGGCGCTTTTCGTCGTCCAGAAGCTCGTCGGGATAGTTTTTGTGGTTTGCGTAGTCCTTGCGGAACACGAAATATTCGAGCCGCCCGTCTTTGGATACGATGGGGAGGCTGTTGAGCTTATGATCCCAGATGATGTCGTTGGCTTCCTTGAGGCTTATGCCCTCCCCTGCCGTGACAAGCTTTTCCAGCGGCGTCATAAACGCGGACACCGGCGTCTCCGGCCCCATGCGGCTGACGCGGTAGTCGCGGCTCGTGACGATGCCGCATAGCTTTCCGTTTGCCGTCCCGTCCTCGGTGACGGCCACGGTGGAAAAGCCGTTTTTGGCTTTCAGGGCCAGTATATCCGAGAGCGTCGCAGCAGGCGTTACGTTCGACGCGCTGACGACGAAGCCGGACTTGTAGTTTTTCACGCGCGCGACCATGGCCGCCTCGTCCTCCACGCTCTGGGAGCCGTAGATAAAGGACAAGCCGCCCTCTCTTGCCAGCGCGATGGCAAGCGTGTCGTTCGAGACGGACTGCATGATAGCGGAGGTAAGCGGGATATTCAGGGTGATGGCGGCCTCCTCGCCCCTGCGAAAACGCACAAGGGGCGTTTTGAGGGAGATGTTCGCCGGGGTGCAGGTCTCGGAGGTGTAGCCGGGGATGAGCAGGTATTCGCTGAAGGTGCGGGACGGTTCGTTGTAATAAAAGGCCATGGGATTGCTCCTTCCTAAATATTTTCAGTTCTGGCGGAAAAACCGAACGGCAGACGAGAACATATGCATATCGTAAACGCCGTCAACGTTCTTATAGAGATTCGGGCCGACGCGCTCGGAGTGGCCCATCTTGCCGAACACCCGCCCGTCCGGGGAGGTGACGCCCTCAATGGCGAACGCGGAGCCGTTCGGGTTAAAGCGTATATCGTCCGTCGGCGTGCCGGAGAGATCTACATACTGCGTGGCGATCTGGCCGTTTTCCGCAAGCTCCCTTACAAGCTCGTCCGAGGCGATAAAGCGCCCCTCGCCGTGGGATATGGCAACGGTGTATATCTCCCCTGCCCGCGTCCCGGAAAGCCACGGAGACTTGTTGGACGCCACGCGCGTGCGCACAAGGCGGGACTGGTGGCGGCCAATGGCGTTGAAGGTCAGCGTCGGACACCTCTCGTCCGTGTCGATGATTTTTCCATACGGCACGAGGCCAAGCTTTATGAGCGCCTGAAAACCGTTGCAGATGCCTGCCATCAGGCCGCCGCGCCGATCCAGCATATCCTCCACCCCGGCCTTTATCATCTCGTTTCGGAAAAAGGCTGTGATGAACTTGCCCGAGCCGTCCGGCTCGTCGCCGCCGGAAAAGCCGCCGGGCAGAAACACCATCTGCGCTGTTTTGACGGCGTTGGCAAATCGCTCCGTGGATGCAGCGATATGCCCCGGCGTGAGGTTCGTTATGACGAGGATCTCCGGCTCCGCGCCCGCGTCCCGGAAAGCCCGCGCCGTGTCGTATTCGCAGTTTGTGCCGGGAAACACGGGGATGACGACTCTGGGCCTCGCCGCGCCGACGATGGCCGCAGGGCGCGATTTCGCTTCGTAAGAGAAGGCCGGTATGCTTTTCCCCTCGCTCGGTATGTTGCAGGGGTACACGGGCTCCAGCTTGTTTTCATAGACGGCCTGTAAGCTGTCAAGAGACAGGCTCTGTCCCCCGCGGGACAGGCTGTACGCTTCCGTGGTTCGGCCTAAAACAGGGCCGTCGGCTTTCGCGCCGGGGGCAAGCTCAATAATAAACGACCCGTAGGCGTAGCCGAAAATATCCTCCAGCGCTGCGCCGTCGCTGTAGCGGAAGCCAACGCGGTTTCCGAGGCACATTTTGAAAACGGCCTCCGCCGCGCCGCCGTAGGCGGGCGTATAGGCCGCCAGCGCCGCGCCGGAAGCAATAAGGCCGTGGACGGTCTTATACAGCGCCGTGAGGCTCTCGGCCGTGGGGAGCGCCTGCGCGTCATATTCCGGCTTCAGGAACAGAACGTCGTGGCCCGCGCCCTTAAATTCGTTTGACAGGATATCCCCTGCCTTTGCCGTCGTCACGGCAAAGGACACGAGCGTCGGCGGGACGGTCAGATCCTCGAACGTGCCGGACATGGAATCCTTGCCTCCGATGGCCGCCACGCGCAGACCCATCTGGGCCCGGAACGCGCCCAGAAGCGCCGCGAACGGGTCGCCCCATCGGGCCGGGTCGCGGCCGGGCTTTGCAAAATACTCCTGAAACGTCAGATACACGTCCGAAAACGCCGCGCCCGCGGCGATAAGCTTGCTGACCGATTCCACCACCGCCAGATACGCGGCGTGGTAAGGGCTTTTTTCCGCAATGGCGGGGTTATAGCCCCAGCTCATGACGGAGCAGGTATCCGTATGTCCGCTTTCCATGGAAATCGTATGTACCATGGCCTGAATGGGGGTCTGCTGGTATTTCCCGCCAAACGGCATGAGAACCGTTCCCGCGCCGATGGTGGAGTCGAACCGCTCCGAAAGCCCCCGGCGGGAACAAACATTCAGATCCCCGGCCAGCGCTTCATAGCCTTTGGAAAAATCGTCGGGGACAGGCTTTTTCCACGGCCTTGGCGCGGCGGGACGCACGGTGACGCGTTTTTCCGCGCCGTTTGTATCGAGGAAGGCGCGGGATATGTCCACAATGACGCGGCCGTTCCATTTCATCGTCAGGCGCGGTTCGGCCTTGACCGTCGCGATCACGGTGGCCTCGAGATTTTCCCCGTCCGCCAGAGCGCGGAAGCGCGCCGCGTCCTCCGGGGCGACGACGACCGCCATGCGCTCCTGCGATTCGGAAATGGCAAGCTCGGTGCCGTCGAGTCCGTCGTATTTTTTCGGGACTTTATCGAGGTCGATATCGAGCCCGTCGGCAAGCTCGCCCACGGCCACGGACACGCCCCCCGCGCCGAAGTCGTTGCAGCGCTTTATAAGGCGCGCGGCCTCTGGGTTGCGGAAAAGCCGCTGGAGCTTCCGTTCCTCCGGGGCGTTTCCTTTCTGTACCTCCGCGCCGCAGTTTTCCAGCGAGTGAAGGTCGTGGGATTTCGACGATCCCGTCGCGCCGCCGCAGCCGTCTCGCCCGGTGCGGCCGCCGAGAAGTATCACGGCATCTCCCGGCGCGGGGCGCTCCCGGCGCACGTTTTCCGCCGGGGCGGCGGCTATGACCGCGCCGATCTCCATGCGTTTGGCGGCGTAGCCGTCGTGGTACAGCTCGTCCACCATGCCGGTGGCAAGCCCGATCTGGTTGCCATAGGAGGAATAACCCGCCGCGGCGGTCGTGACGAGCTTTCGCTGGGGGAGCTTCCCGGCAAGCGTCTGGCTGGCCGGACGGAGCGGGTCGGCCGCGCCGGTGACGCGCATGGCGGCGTAAACATAGCTGCGCCCGGAAAGCGGGTCGCGTATCGCGCCGCCGATGCAGGTGGCCGCGCCGCCGAACGGTTCTATCTCCGTGGGATGGTTGTGCGTCTCGTTTTTGAAAAGCAGGAGCCAGTCCTGCTCCTCGCCGTCTACCGTGACTTTTATTTTCACGGTGCAGGCGTTTATCTCCTCGGACTCGTCGAGCCCGGAAAGCTCCCCGGACGCGCGGAGGCTTTTCGCGGCAATGGTGCCGATATCCATGAGCGTGACGGGCTTGCCGCGCCCCAGCGCACGCCGTGTCTCGAGATATTCTTCATATGTTTTCCGCAGCAGCTCGTCTTCAAACTCCACCTTTTCAATGACCGTATTGAAGGTGGTGTGGCGGCAATGGTCGGACCAATAGGTGTCGATGAGCTTTATTTCCGTCACGGTGGGGTCGCGCCCCTCGGCGCGGAAATAGTCCCGGCAGCAGCGGATATCTCCCCTGTCCATGGCAAGATCGTTTTTTTCGATAAAGTCCGCAAGCGCCGTCTCGTCCATGTCCCGGAAGCCGTCGATCGTTGCGACCCGCTCCGGCACGTCGTAACTGACGGAGAGCGTTTCATATTCGTCCAGCGCCGCCATACGGCTGTCCACGGGGTTTATGACGTATTTCTGGACAGCCTCGAACTGGCTGTCCGATATGTCCCCGTAAAGCATGTAAACCCGCGCCGTCCGCACGGTCGGACGCTCGCCCTGAGACAGTATCTGGATGCACTGCGCCGCAGAGTCCGCCCTCTGGTCATACTGCCCCGGCAGATACTCCGCCGCGAAAACGCGGGCCTTCTCCCCCGTCGGGAGCTCGGTGTAAACATCGTCGAGCTGCGGCTCGGACAGAACGGTTCTCACCGCGTGATCAAAAAGCTCCCGGCTGATGTTTTCCAGATCATAGCGGTTCAAAAGCCGCACCCGCTCAAGCCCGTCTATTCCGAGAAACTCCCGGATATTCTCCGTGAGGGACTTTGCCTCCAGCGCGAGGGCTTTTTTCTTTTCCACATATACCCGATATACCATAGCGCTCCCCCGTCAGGCTTTTAGAGCCCGTGCGCCGATGTCCCGGCGGTAATAGGCGTTTGCAAAGTGTATCTTTCCCATCTGATCATAGGCCTTTTTTACGGCGGCAGGCAGATCCTTCGCCGTTGCGGTCACGCCGAGGACGCGCCCGCCGCTTGTGACGAGCCGGCCATCCTGAAGGGCTGCTCCGGCGATGAATATCTCTCCGTCAACGACGCCGTCCACGGTTATGTCAAAGCCCTTTTCATACGCTTCGGGGTAACCGTCGCTGGCCATCACCACGCAGCACGCGCTCCCGTCGGAAAAGCGGATATCCGTTTCCGCGAGCGTGCCGTCCCGGCAGGCTTTCATCGCGGCGAGCAGGTCGCTTTCCATGAGCGGCAGAACCACCTGCGTTTCCGGGTCGCCGAAACGGCAGTTGTACTCGATGACCTTTGGGCCGTCCGGCGTGAGCATCAGGCCGAAATACAGGCATCCTCTGAACGGACGCCCCTCCGCCGCCATGGCCGCGATGGTGGGCTTGAATATTTCCTCCATGCAGCGCGCGGCGATATCCGCCGTGTAGCATGGGTTTGGCGCGACGGCGCCCATACCGCCGGTGTTGAGCCCTTCGTCGTTGTCTCTGGCCCGTTTGTGATCCATGGAGGAAACCATGGGAACGACGGTCTTTCCATCCGTGAAAGACAGGACGGATACCTCGGGCCCGGTGAGAAATTCCTCGATAACGATCCGATCTCCGCTTTCGCCGAATTTTTTGTCAAGCATGATCGTTTCGACCGCCGCCGCCGCCTCATCGCGTGTCGCGGCAATGATAACGCCTTTTCCGAGCGCCAGCCCGTCGGCCTTGACGACCGTAGGAAGCGGCGCTGTTTTGACATATTGAAGCGCTGCGGACACGTCCGTGAACACCTCATAGGCTGCCGTGGGGATGCCGTATTTTTTCATGAGGTTTTTAGCAAATACCTTGCTCCCCTCTATCGCGGCGGCTTTTTTATCCGGCCCGAAGCACGGCACGCCCGCCGCTTCCAGCGCGTCTACCGCGCCGAGGACGAGCGGATCGTCCGGCGTGACGACGGCGAAATCAATCCCGTTTTCCTTTGCAAAGCGTACCTGCCCCTCGATATCCTTTGCGCCGATGTCCACGCACGCTGCCTCCGCCGCGATGCCGCCGTTTCCCGGCAGGGCAAACACCTCTGTTACGGCGGGATTTTTCTTCAATGCGCGGATAACGGCGTGCTCCCGGCCGCCGCCGCCGATGACCATGATTTTCACCGCAGACCCTCCTTAATGATGGAACAGGCGCATTCCCGTAAACGCCATGACCATGTCATATTTGTCCGCCGCCGCGATGACGTTGTCATCCCGGATGCTCCCGCCCGGCTCCGCCACATACAAAACGCCGGATTTCCGGGCGCGCTCGATATTGTCCCCAAAGGGGAAAAATGCGTCGCTTCCCACGGTAACGCCGGACTGCGCGGCGATCCACGCCCGCTTTTCTTCCGCTGTCAGCGGCTCCGGCTTTCGGGAAAACGTCTGCTGCCACACGCCGTCGGCCAGGATGTCCTCGTACTCGTCCGAGGTGTATACGTCGATGGCGTTGTCCCTGTCGGGACGGCGGATGCCGTCGATAAACGGAAGGCCGACGACCTTTTCATGCTGGCGCAGGTACCAGTTGTCGGCCTTGTTCCCCGCCAGACGCGTACAGTGAATGCGGCTTTGCTGGCCCGCGCCTATGCCGATGGCCTGCCCGTTTTTCACATAGCAGACGGAATTTGACTGGGTGTACTTGAGCGTGATGAGCGCAATGAGCATATCCTCGGCCGCCGCGTCCGGCAGGATGCGGTTTTTCGTCACGATATTGCCCAAGACGCTTCGGTCTATCCTGTAGCTGTTATGCCTCTGGCGGAAAGTGACGCCGAAAACATCCTTGAGCTCCTCCTCCGCCGGTTCGTAGGACGGATCTATCTCTACAATGTTATAGCCGCCCTTTTTCTTGGTTTTCAGTATCGCCAGCGCCTCCGGCGTGTATCCCGGCGCGATGATGCCGTCGGACACCTCGTTTTTGAGATATGCCGCCGTGGCCGCGTCGCATACGTCGGAAAGAGCCGCCCAGTCGCCGTAGGAGCAGAGCCTGTCCGCCCCGCGCGCCCGGATATAGGCGCAGGCGACAGGGGTAAGCTCCGCCCCCGGCTCGACAAAATATATTTTTTTATCCGTTTCGCTCAGCGGCTTGCCTACCGCCGCCCCCGCCGGGGAAACGTGCTTAAAGCTCGCCGCCGCGGGAAGACCTGTCGCCTCCTTCAGCTCTTTCACAAGCTGCCAGGAGTTGAGCGCGTCAAGGAAATTGATAAAGCCGGGCTTGCCGTTCAGCACCCGCAGCGGCAGCTCCGAGCCGTCCCGCATAAAAATACTGGCGGGCTTCTGATTGGGGTTACAGCCGTATTTCAGCTCCAGTTCTCTCATGTTTGCAGCCCTCCGCCGTTTTTGTTGATGATGACCGTCTCCGTCTCTCCGCTTTCAAGGTCGATAAAACGGGTGAAAAGAGATACCTTGTTTTCCCCGTCAAGGCTCCGCCAGACGATGTCGGCAAGCTCCGCGGCGCTTTTGGCCCCGAGCCTCACAAGCCGCGGCTCCCCCTCAAAGGACGGAAGCGGCGCGCCGTCGCCCATATAGGTGTGGATGATATGGCCAAGACCCGCCCGGGGCGCGCTGTATTCGTAAAAGTACCGGCAGCAGCACGCGGGATCGCCGTCCAGACTTTTCAGAATGGACAGCTTGTACGCGCCGTCCGGCAGGACGACGCCGGATATGCGCGGTGTGTAGTTCGGCGCGTCCGGCTCAAATTCGCGGGTCATAAGCGCGTGCCGGAAATCACTTCCTTCCGCCAGCGCGCCGCGTATGGTATCCGTCTGGTCGCCGTTGGTAACGACGGTACAGCCGTTATATACCCGAACGGGATGATAGATGATAAGGCTTGGGTCTTCCATTTTGGAGGCGTCGTATGCCTCCGTGCGGATGCCGTCCTCCGTCTCTGTGAAAACGCGGTTGCGGCTGTTCGCGCTCCGCCCCATGATAAAATAGGCTATGGCGGCGCTGCCGCCGTCCGCGCTGCGGCCCAGAAGTATCCCGCGGCCGGGATAGGCGTTCGCGCCGAGATATTCGGCTATATCATAAATTTCCATGTTCCCGCTCCCTTACGATGCGCGCGGCGACCATTTCCGCCGCCTGCGGCAGTATCTGCCATTCCGCCTGTTCCATCACCCGGCGCTGCAGGCGCTCCGGCGTGTCCCCATCCTCGACAGGGACGGCCTTTTGCAGGAGGATGCGCCCGCCGTCGGGGATTTCGTTTACAAAATGCACCGTCGCGCCCGTCACCTTGACGCCCCGCGCCAGCGCCGCCTCATGGACGCGCAGGCCGTAAAAGCCCTGACCGCAGAACGACGGGATAAGCGACGGGTGGACGTTCAATATCCGCTCCGGCCACCTGTCCGTAAACTCTTTGCTTAAAATACTCATGAATCCCGCGAGGATCATCATGTCAATATCGTACTTCTCCAGCGCCGCGGATATGGCCGCCTCGAACGCCTCCTGCGAGCCGAGCTCCCTGCGGGAGCAGACGGCAGCGTCTACGCCCGCCTTTTTCGCGCGCTCCAGAGCGTAAGCGCTCCGGCTGCTCGACACCACGAGCGTTATCTCTCCCGACGGAAGGCGTCCCGCCGCCTGCGCGTCAAGAAGCGCCTGAAGGTTCGTTCCGCCGCCGGAGACTAACACGGCGATCTTTGCCCTCAGCATAGAAGCACCCGCTCATCGCCGGATATGAGCTCTCCGGCTATATAGGCGTCCTGCCCCTGCTCGCGAAGGACGGAAACGGCCCGATCCGCGTCCTGCTTCGCCACGATGACGCTCATGCCGACGCCCATGTTGAAGGTGTTGAACATATCCCGCTCCGGGATATTCCCCGCCTTCGCGATAAGTCCGAATATGGGAAGAGTGCGAACCGCGCTTTTCTCGATCTTGGCCGTAAGCCCCTCCGGGATGCTCCGGGGGATGTTTTCATAAAAACCGCCGCCTGTGATATGGCTGACGCCTTTCACGGTCACAGCTTCCATCAGCGCAAGCATGGGCTTTACATATATCTTTGTCGGCGTCAGCAGCGTTTCCAGCAAAGACGCGCCGCCGAGCTCATCCAGAGGGCTTTCCATATCTGCTTTTTCAAACACCTTGCGCACAAGGGAAAAGCCGTTTGAATGAACGCCGCTGGAGGGAAGCGCGATGATCACGTCGCCCGGGCGCATGGAGGCGTTATCGAGGATTTTTTCCCTGTCCACAACGCCGACCACAAAGCCGGCAAGATCGTACTCATCCTCGGGATAAAAACCGGGCATCTCCGCCGTCTCCCCGCCGATGAGAGCCGCGCCGGACTGGACGCATCCCTCCGCCACGCCGGATACGATATTGGCGATGCGCTCGGGGTCGTTTTTCCCGCAGGCTATGTAATCGAGGAAAAACAGGGGTTTTGCGCCGCAGCATAAAACGTCGTTTACGCACATGGCGACGCAGTCGATTCCGACGGTATCGTGTTTATTGGCGGAAAAGGCGAGCTTGAGCTTTGTGCCGACGCCGTCGGTCCCGGAGACGAGGACGGGCTTGCCGATGCCCGTAAGGTCAAGCTCAAACAGGCCGCCGAAGCCGCCGATGCCGCCCAGAACGCCGTCCGTGACCGTCCGGGCGATGTGCCGGCGCATGAGCTCGACCGCCTTGTAACCGGCGGTGATGTCCACCCCGGCGGCGGCATAGCTTTCGCTGAAGCTTTTCATGCTTTCTTCCTCCCTTCGCTTATCTTGTATTCAAAGCGGCTTTTTCCCGCGTCCTTTGGCACTTCCGTGGGATAGTCGTTTGTAAAACAGGCGTCGCAGCAGCCGTTCCGGCTCTTTTGGCCGAGCAGGTACGGCAGATCCTCCACCGGCAGGTAGCCGAGGCTGTCCGCGCCGATGAGCCGGGCCGTTTCTTCTACGGTGTGGCGGCACGCCACCAGATTTTCCCGGGAGTCGATGTCCGTGCCGTAATAGCAGGGATTCAAAAACGGCGGCGCGGATATGCGCATATGAACCTCCGCCGCGCCGGCCTCCCGGAGAAGATTCACGATACGGGCGCTGGTGGTGCCGCGGACGATGGAATCGTCGATGACCACGAGCCGCTTTCCCTTTACGACGCTGGAGATGGGGTTCAGCTTTATCTTTACAAGATCCTCCCGCGCCGTCTGGCCGGGCGAAATGAACGTGCGCCCGATATAGCGGTTTTTGATGAAGCCCACGCCGTAAGGGATGCCGGAGGCGCGGGCATAGCCCAGCGCCGCGTCAAGGCCGGAATCCGGCACGCCGATGACCACGTCCGCATCGACGGGATGGCGCAGCGCCAGCCTCTCGCCGGCCCGCAGACGCGCTTCGTGGACGCTCACGCCGTCTATGACGGAATCCGGGCGGGCAAAGTAGATATACTCGAATACACACGTCTTTTTCGGCGCTTTTTCGCAGTGGTCGCGGATGCTCCGCACGCCGTCCTGAGAAAAAACCAGTATCTCCCCCGGATCGAGGTCGCGGATAAACCGTGCGCCTACCGATTCCAGCGCGCATGTTTCCGACGCGACGACGTAAGCGCCGTCGTCCCTCCGGCCGCAGCACAGGGGGCGAAAGCCGTTTTCGTCCCGGACGGCGATGAGCTTCGACGGGGACATGATAACGAGCGAATACGCGCCCTTGATCCTGTCCATGGCCTGATTGACCGCTTCTTCGATAGACGGCGCGGTGAGCCGCTGCTTGGTGATGACATAGGAGATGACTTCCGTGTCGCTGGAGGTATGGAAGATGGAGCCCTGCAGCTCCAGTTCGTTTCGCAGCTCCAGAGAATTTACGAGGTTGCCGTTATGAGCCAGAGCCATCCGGCCCTTGATATGGTTTACGACGATGGGCTGGCAGTTTTCCCGGCCATTCCCGCCGGTCGTGCCGTAACGGACGTGGCCGACGGCCATGTTCCCCTCCGGCAGCTTTTCCAGCACCTGCCGCGTAAACACCTCGTTTATAAGGCCGATGTCCCGGTGGTTGCTGAAAAGACCGTCGTCGTTTACGACGATGCCGCAGCTTTCCTGTCCCCGGTGCTGGAGCGCGTAGAGTCCGTAATAGGCAAGCGAGGCGACGTCCATGCGCCCGGGGGCATATATCCCCAGTACGCCGCATTCCTCGCGGATGCCGTTCATGCCGTTATCCTCCGTCATGTCGCCTCAGCCCAATATGCGGCGCATCATCTCGGCGTATGCGTCCTCCACGCCGCCCAAATCGCGGCGGAAACGATCCTTGTCAAGCTTTTCGTGGGTCCTGCTGTCCCAGAAGCGGCAGGTGTCGGGGCTTATCTCGTCGGCCAGCACCAGCGTGCCGTCCGCCGTTTTCCCAAATTCAAGCTTGAAGTCCACAAGGTCTACGTTCACGGCTCTGAAAAACGCCTTCAAAATCTCGTTTACCCGGAAGGCCAGATCCTTTATCGTCTCTATCTCCTCCCATGTGGCAAGCTTCAGCGCCACGGCGTGATAGCTGTTTATCAGCGGATCGCCGAGGGCGTCGTTTTTATAGGAAAATTCGATGGTCGGCGCGTCGAACACGATCCCCTCCTCCACGCCGTACCGCTGGGCGAAGGAACCGGCGGAGATATTGCGGATAATGACCTCGAGGGGCACGATGGAGACTTTCTTCACCAGCGTGTCCCGGTCGCTGAGCTCTTCCACAAAATGCGTGGGGACGCCCTCTTTTTCCAGCAGCTGCATGAGATAGTTCGTCACGCGGTTGTTGACGGCGCCTTTTCCGGTAATGGTGCCTTTTTTCTGGCCGTTGAAGGCTGTGGCGTCGTCCTTATAGGACACGAGCACCAGCGCCGGGTCGTCCGTTTTGAATACCTTCTTGGCTTTTCCCTCGTAGATCTGCTCCAGCTTTTGCATTGTTTTTTCTCCTTATGAATTTTCTGTCTGATTATATTTCTGTTCCGCCGCGGCGTTTTTTGCCAGAACCTTTTCCGTTTCCTCCCGGCGCAGACTGTCGAGCCTTTGCGCGACAGCATCGTCGGTCACGGCCAGTATCTCCATGGATAACAAAGCGGCGTTGACCGCGCCGTCTATGGCCACGGTCGCGACAGGGATGCCGGAGGGCATCTGCACCGTGGACAGAAGGGCGTCAACGCCGTCGAGCGCCGAGGACTTCAGAGGTATGCCGATAACGGGCAGGGTGGTGTTTGCCGCCAGCGCCCCGGCAAGGTGAGCCGCCTTCCCGGCGGCGGCGATAATCACGCCGAAGCCCCTTCCCCGCGCGTTCAGGGCAAAGTCGCGCGCCGCGTCCGGCGTGCGGTGGGCGGAGAATATATGCACTTCAAAGGGCACGCCATAGCGCCCCAGCGTCTCGGCGGCTTTTTCCGCTGTCGGCAGATCGCTGTCGCTTCCCATGATGATCGCTACTTTCTTCATACTGTTCCTCCCTTTTCGCTGGTCTTATAACCAAGAAGGACAGTCCTATCCTGCCATGAATAGGACTGCCCAGACGGTCGGCATAAACGGGTGATATTGGCTTCCCTGCGTCGTTTCGCTCCTCCCGTCAGTCACCAATTCACGCTTAAGTTATATTGCTTACCTGCATTATAGCAAACCGTGTCCGGGAAAGTCAATCTGATACTTCTTACGATTTGGTTACACAAAGACGCCGAAAGTTTTGTGAATTTTCATAATTTATCCAATTTTCTCTTGCAGTCGGCGCTTTTAAGGTGTAAGGTTAAAATCTGGTAATAGTGCTTGTTTATTTGTTTTCTTCATAAAGGAGACAACGTATGGAAGTATTTTATAACATCATCGCGCTTCTGGGCGGCCTGTCCATGTTCCTATATGGTATGCGGCTCATGGGCGACGGCCTGAAAAGCTCGTCCGGCGGCGCTATGAAAGCGGCGCTGACCAAGGTCACGAACCGTTCGTTCATGGGCTTTATTCTGGGCGTCCTTGTGACATGCATGATCCAGAGCTCCACTGCCACCATCGTTTTGACCGTCGGCCTTGTGGGCGCTGGATTTCTTTCTTTCCGCCAGTCTGTGGGCATCGTCCTCGGCGCAAATGTCGGCACGGCCATCACGGCTCAGATCATCCGCCTGATGGATGTCAGCGCCGGCTCCTCGAGCATTTTGTATTTTTTCAAGGCGGACAACCTTGCGCCCGTGGCGCTCATCATGGGCATTATCCTCATCATGTTTGTCCACAAGCGCACGGCCAATAACGCCGGCACCATCGCCGTCGGCTTCGGCATCCTGTTCATGGGGCTTATTTTCATGAGCGATTCCGTCAGCGAGATGGGCGACGCTCTCAGCGGGCTTTTATTCGCGTTTGAGGATAATTATGTCCTCGGATTCCTTGCCGGCGTCGCCGTGACCGGCGTTATCCAAAGCTCCTCCGCCGTCATCGGCATTTTACAGTCTGTCGCAAGCTCCGTCGGCGTGCGGTTCTGCGGCGTGTTTGCCGTCATCATCGGCGTGAACATCGGCGACTGCCTGACGACGTTCCTGGTAAGCCGCATCGGCGCGAAGCCCGACCAGATACGCACCGTGCTGGTGCATATCATCTATAACGCCTTCGCGGCGCTGCTCATTATCGTCGCGCTTGTCGTCGCCCGCCTGACGGGGATACTGGGCGACGATATATGGATGCAGACACTCAACTCCGGCGGCGTGGCCAACGTCCACGGCCTGTTCCGCCTTGTCCCCGCCGTTTTGCTGCTTCCGCTGTCCGGGTGGTTCGCGACCTTGGCGGAGAAATTTGTCCCGGACAAGCCCATGGACGAGGAGGACGCGGACATCGAGGAGAACCTGCGCGAGCTTGACCCCCGCCTGATCACGAACCCCGGCCTAGCCCTTAACGAAACGGCGCACCTTATCGGCCATATGGCGGATGTGGCGCTGCACAATTATGACGCCGCCGTGACCCAGCTATACGAATTTGACGACAAGCGGAAAGAGCGCATCGCCCAGCGGGAGAATCTGCTCGACCGCATGGCGGACGCCTCGAACCAGTATGTCGTGGCCGTATCGCCTTATGTGGCGCTGGAGTCCGACAACCGCAACCAGAGCTTTCAGATAAAGGCGCTGACCTGCTTTGAACGGATCGGCGACCTCGCCGTGAACATCGCGGACAACGTCACAGACCTGCACGATTCCGGAAAGAAGTTTTCCGACCCGGCCATGGAGGAGCTCCAGGTCGCCATCGACGCGGTACGGGATATTCTGGAGATATCCCGCACGGCCTACAAGACGAACGCCGCCTCTCTGGCCCGTCAGGTAGAACCGCTCGAGGAAGTCATCGACGAGCTCATCGAGGATCTGAAGGGACGCCACGTTTACCGCATGACGCATGGCCTGTGCGATATTTTCAACGGCATCCAGTTCCAGAACATCCTGCAAAACCTCGAGCGCGTTTCCGACCAGTGTTCCGACTTGGCCGTGTATATGCTTGGCCGCACGGACGACGCCATCATCGGTCAGGAGCACCAGTACCTCCACAGGCTCCACCACTCGAACGACACGGCGTATCTGGAGGATTTCCGAAAAAATTACGACAAATACTTCGGTAAGCTGGAGACCATCCCGCCGGACGGCACGGCAAAAAAAGTGCTTGACAAGTAACCGCCGCAGTATTATAATGCCTCATAAGAGCAAAGGTGTTCTGTTTTGGCAGAGCGCCTTTGCGTTTTTTTATCTTTTTCGCATAGGAGAGTTGGAAATTATGTGTGCTATCATGGGATTTACCTCCCCGCTTTTGAGTGAGGAAGAGCTTCGGCCCTACTTTGACAGAACCGTTTCCCGCGGCCCCGATATGAGCCGCATCGAAAAGGCCGGCAGCGGGTATCTGTGCTTCCACCGTCTGGCCATCATGGGTCTCCACGAGGAGGGGATGCAGCCGTTCCGCCTCGGCGGAGACATGGTCGTTTGCAACGGCGAGTTGTATCTTTTCCGCCCGCTGAAGGCGGAGCTCGCCAAAAGCTATGATTTTAAAAGCGATTCCGACTGCGAGATCATCCTTCCGCTGTACCGCAGGTACGGTCTCGATATGTTCAAGATGCTCGACGCGGAATTTGCCATGATCATCTACGACAGCGAAAAGGACAGCTTCATCGCCGCCCGCGACCCTATCGGCATCCGCCCGCTGTTTTACGGCTACGGAAGCGACGGCGCCATCATATTTGCCAGCGAGGCGAAAAACCTTGTGGGCCTGTGCGAGGAAATATGCCCCTTCCCTCCCGGGCATTATTACGCCGACGGCGAATTTGTGCGCTACGCCGACGTGACGACAGTGGAAAAATACACGACGGACGACATAGAAACCGTCTGCAAAAACATCCGCGAAAAGCTTATTCTCGGCATTGACAAGCGCCTTGACGCCGACGCGCCGCTGGGCTTTCTGCTCTCCGGCGGGCTTGACAGCAGCCTTGTCTGCGCCGTCGCCGCCCGCATTCTGGGAAAGCATATCCGCTCGTTTGCCATCGGCATGGACAAGGACGCCATCGACCTTAAATACGCCCGGCAGGCGGCGGAGTTTATCGGCGCGGAGCACACGGAGGTCTATATGACCCGTCAGCAGGTGCTCGACAGCCTCGAGGAGGTCATTTCCCAGTTGGGTACATACGATATAACCACCATCCGCGCCAGTATGGGCATGTACCTGTGCTGCAAGGCCATACACGAACAGACGGACATCCGCGTGCTTCTGACAGGCGAGATATCCGACGAGCTGTTCGGTTATAAATATACGGACTTCGCCCCCTCGCCGGAGGCGTTTCAGGAGGAGTCGAAAAAACGTGTCGACGAGCTTTATATGTATGACGTTCTCCGCGCCGACCGCTGCATCTCCGCAAACTCCATCGAGGCGCGCGTGCCCTTTGGGGATCTGGAGTTTGTAAAATATGTCATGAGCATCGACCCGAAGCTCAAAATAAACACCTACGGCATGGGCAAGTATCTTTTGCGCCATGCGTTTGAAAAAGACAATCTCCTGCCGGAGTCCATCCTCTGGCGGCAGAAGGCCGCGTTCTCCGACGCCGTGGGGCACTCCATGGTGGACGATTTGAAAGCCTACGCGGAGGAAAAATATACCGACGCGCAGTTCGAGAAACGGCGGCAGAAATACGATTTTGCCCGGCCCTTTACGAAAGAGAGCCTCCTGTACCGCGAGATATTTGAAAAATACTATCCCGGTCAGGCGGCAATGGTAAAGGACTTCTGGATGCCGAACAGAGCATGGGAGGGCTGCGATGTCGACGATCCCAGCGCCCGCGTCCTGTCAAACTACGGCGCCAGCGGCAAATGATTCATTCCCCTGTTATCAACGGTGACAGCACACCACCGCTGATATAACTCTCCTTTGGCCGGAGCGGTTCCCCCCGCTCCGGCTTTCTTTTGGGCGGTAACGCACACGACACGATCCCCCGCCGCTCTTTTGCCTTTTCTTTGGAAAATTTCGGAAGCGCCGTATTTTGCTTCTCCGGCGGAGGCTACCGCAGCTTCATGAGCGCGTGGACAGCCGTTTCTCCCCCGGGCTTCTGCACCTGAAAGCGTATCTCCCCGCCGTCGCGGACGCGGTATATTGGAAGCGTCTCGCCCTCGTAGCACGCGCTGCGGTAGGATATTTCTACCTCGGAAATATCCATCGCCGCAAGCTCTGCGGTGGTAAACGTCCCAAGGAGCATGCGGATATAGGCGACGTTGTTCATGTGGCGGCCCACGTCGATATCCATCGAGCTGACGGTGTAGCTCTGCACGGGGCTTTCGGGAAGCGGGGCAAAATTTTTGAAGCGCGTGAACGGCTCGGCGCAGACCTTTTCCTCCCTGTGCCGCATTCCAACGGGATAGCCGTAGGAATCCGTCCGGCGGACGGTTCCCGCGTCGATGTCCTGCCCGGCCCATTCCGTCCGCCCCTCGGACAGTACCTTTCCGTCCTGCGTCAGACGGTAGAAGCGGTCGCACTTTGCCAAGGACGGTCTGGCCGGCCAGGTCTGCGCCGTGATGCGATCGCCCAGACGCGGGCGATCATACAGCCGCACGCGGGTACGCACAGCCACCCAGCAGCATCGCCTTTCGAGCATTTCATAATAGCCGACGCCCAGACGCCCGGCGTGCTCCGCAGCCATGTCCATATATATGTCGAATATGCTGCGGATGCCAATAAGCCCCTGCGCGTCGCAGAGGCTTGTGGAAACGATATAGGGCTTTTCAAAAAAATTTTCCATTTTATCTCCCCGCCGTTTTTTGTTCCTCCCACATGGTCAAAACGCCCGTCTCGCGGGTTCTGTTCAGGTCGATGATGCGCTGGTTTGCCGAGCCGCGGAAGCGCAGGCTGATGTCCCGTTCGCGCTCCACATAGGGGCCGTCCACCAAAACGTCTATGAGCGACAGAAGCGCCGCCGTCACCTCGCAGTGCGCGTGACAGCCGGGAAACAGCATATCCTCATACACGAAGCCGGAGAAGGCCCACACGGTCTTGTCGGGGTATGTGTCCTTCACCGTCTGGACAAACGGCAGAAGCGCCCGCTGGTTCTCCGGCTCGAAAGGATCGCCGCCCAGAAGCGTCAGGCCGTTTATATAGTCCGGCGCGAGAAGCGACAGGATCTCTTCCTGCGTCTCGGCGGTGAAGGGCTGCCCGTAGGTAAAACTCCACGTCTCCGGCTGGAAGCAGCCGGGGCATCGGTTCGTGCACCCGGACACGAACAGCGTCACCCGCACGCCGATGCCGTTTGCGATATCGCATTTTTTTATCGTCCCATAGTACATAA
>CAZEXC010000023.1:0-18365 GCA_964516625.1 uncultured Oscillospiraceae bacterium
AAACCGGCGGGGCGGCGCTTTTTGGGGCTCTTTTGTTCATATTTTTTTCCGATGAACGCAATTAGGTGTTGAAGTTCCCGCGGGAATGTGCTTTAATAGGGGTATCAAATCATTCAAAATTTTGATGTATTTCCTGCCCCGGTACATGCCGGGCGCAATGTGAGGAGGGCCCCGGCTATGGGAAGATGCGACGGTAAGAGAGTAAGAAACGAAGTCCCGATGTATTACCTTGTTCCCCAATTTATGACCCAGCGGCATGACGCGATGAACATGATCACGGTGGACATTCCCGTGGAGCCCATGCGAAAATACATGAACGCGAAGCGCAAGGAGGGCTACCATATCAGCCATATGGCGCTTCTTATGACGGCGTATACGCACCTGATAGCGGAGTTCCCGTCCCTGAACCGCTTCGTCACCAACCGCCGGATCTATGAGCACAACGATATCACCGTCTCGCTGGTGGTGCTCCGCCCGGGCAGCACGGGAAACGACGACACGATGGCGAAGCTCCATTTCACGCCGGAGGACACGGTGTTCGACGTGCAGCGGAAGCTCGACGAATATATTGAAAAAAACAGCTCCGGCGCGGAAGAGGACGCGAACGGCCTCGACAAGTTCATGGGCTTTTTATGCGGGCTCGGCGGGCTGCTGGATTTTGCGGGCTGGATTTTGCGCTTTATGGACAGGCACGGCCTGCTGCCCCGGTCGCTGGTGGAGCTCAGCCCCTTCCACGCGAGCGTTCTCGTGACGAACCTCGCCAGCATCCGCACGAACCACATCTATCACCATGTTTACGACTTCGGTACGACCTCCGTGTCTATCGCCATGGGCAATATGCGGGAGGTGCCGCGGCGCGGCCGCAGCGGCGAGATAGAGCTCGTCCGCTGCATCCCCATGGGCGTGGTCATGGACGAGCGCATCGCATCCGGCCACTATTTTGCGCTGGCGTTTGCGCGCATGAAGGAAATGCTGGCGGACCCCGTCCAGCTTGAAACGCCCAGCACCCGCCAGACGGCGCTGGATGCGGGAAGCTATAAATAAAAATACGCGGATACATGAAAAAGACCCGCGGGCGCGAAACGCGCCCGCGGGTCTTATGCGGTTCATGTCAGCAGCATGATAACGCCGGAAACGGCCATGAGGGCGTAAATGCCCTTACGCATCATATCGGCGTCCATACGCTTGAAAACAGCGCTCGCGAGGAACGTCCCCAGCGCCATGCCGCCAAGCCCCACGGCGGAGAAGATAAGCGTGTCGCGGGTGATGAATCCGCTGTGCGCCCGGAGGAAGATGACATAAAAATTAGAGAACACGAAGTACGCCTGAATGGTGGCGAGATAGTCCTCCTTTTCCTCCGTGGCGGAGGAAAAATACAGGCTCACCGGCGGCCCGCCGATGGAAAAAAGGCCGCTCAGGACGCCGCCCACGCCGCCGGCGGCCATGCCGTTGCGGGCGTTTCCCTTTATCCGCACGCGCTTTACGATGAAAAGGAAATAGAGGCTCAAAAGCAGCAGGAACGCGCCCAGAAGGACGCGGAGCGTGTCGTTTTTCAGATAGGAGGCAAAATGAACCGTCAGGGTGGAGGTGACGAGATAGGTCAGGATCGGCGCGAGCATCAGCTTCCAGCGCACATGCTTCCAGTAGCGGACGGTCAGAAACGCGGCCTGCACCAGCGTGACGATGTTTATAAGCGCCGCCGCCGACATCGTGGAGTCCATGACGTACGGCAGGAACGTCATGCAGAAGATGCCGAAGCCGAAGCCGCAGATAAGGCTAAGCCCGCACCCCACGGCGCAGCCCAGAAATACGATGATATAACTCATAATGCCGTTATTATAACTGTTTCCGCAGCGGAAAGCAACCGTCCCGAAGGCTCCGGCCCGGCAGCTCGACGGCTGCCTTGCCGATGTTGGCGGTCTCCACCGGTATATCCATCAAAAATGCTGATGCCGCCGTCTGCCTCGGGACCGGCCTTTTTTATCCCCGGAGGGGCTTTTTTCGTATCTGGGCGCAGCGGCGGGGGTACTGCGGCGGCGTGGGCTTTATCTTCTCGACGATCACCGCGGCGTGGGTCACGTCCGTGCCGGGTATGCCGTAGCGGGCGATGTCCCGGACGCGGCCGCCCATGGCCTTCACAGCAAATTCCGCCCGGCGGACCTCCTTTTCGCAGTCGGGGCCCTTCATGGCAATGAACAGCCCGCCCGGCGCGACCTGGGGCAGACACAGCTCCGCCAGCTCGTCGAGCTGCGCCACCGCCCGGCTGACGGCGATATCGAACCGCTCCCGCAGCGCGGGCATTTCCTCCGCCCGCCCCCAAAGGCAGGCGACGTCCTCCATGCCGAGGGCGCGGCAGGCTTCCGCCACAAAATCCATTTTTTTACGCACGCTGTCTACCGCGGTAAGGCGTATATCCGGCCGGAGCGCCCGCAGCGGGACGCCGGGGAACCCCGCGCCGGTGCCTACGTCGATCACGCGCCTGCCGGAAAAATCCGCCAGCGTCAGAAGGGCGGCGCAGTCGAGAAAATGCAGCCGGGCGACGCCCTCCTCATCCCGGATGGCGGTCAGGTTCACGGCGGCGTTTTTCTCCAGCAGCAGCGCCCCATAGCGCGCGAGGCGCGCTATGGCCTCCGGCTCCGCTTCAAGCCCCATCGCGGCGAGGCCCTCCCGCAGGATCTCTTCCATAAAAAACTCCTTAAAAAATAAAAGGCCGTGCCGGACGGCATGACCCTTTTGATTTTGTAAACGCAGACCGCATGATCATTGTAGCACACTTCCGGGGCGGTATCAAGCGGCGGCCATGAAGCAGTGGTCGCCTATCCACGCCACGCACTGGTATGACGCGCCGAGGTAATAGGTGGCGAAATAGGTGGCGCCGGAAACGATATCGCAGCCCTCCAGCGCGAGCTTCGCGGCGACCTGCGCCGTATCGCTCGGCTCCATATATACCATGCCGTTTATCACCACGTCAAACTGGTTCTTGGCGAAAATGACGTCATAAACGCTGTCCCCAAAGCTGCCGCTGGCGACGCGGTTCAAAACCACGTTGCCTACGGCGATCTGCCCCTCCAGAGACTGGTTGCCGGCCTCGGCATATATCACGCGGCTGAGCCAGTACACGTCCGTTTCGTCATAGTATGTATCGCCGCTCTCCAGCGGGGAAACAGCGTCCGCTTCAACGGAGACGAGCCATTGCACGCGATCCCAGGACGCCGTGACCCCCAGACACTCCGCCAGCGTTTCCAACGGGAGGATGATCTCGCCGTCGCGGGTCTTTACGCCGTCCGCCACATAGAAGTAGCGGCCGTTGCAGGAAAAATATTTCTCACCGGCTGCCGCCGTGAAGGAAACGATATCGCCGGAGATGTTCAGCACATTATTGAGAAACGAGCTGTCTATGGAAAGCTCCAGCCCCCGGCAGAAGGACACGACGCTCATATAGGGGACGCCGTCCACGATCGGGCAGACGCCGCGCTCCTCGCCGTTTACATAGAAGGGGATCTCCGAGCGGTTGTCCGTTATCTCCTCGGCAGGCTCGTCTACCTCGTCCGTGGCGCTGTCCAGTATCACAAGCGCTTCATAAGACGCCTCGGAGGTATCCGTTTCCTCCGCCCGCGCCGAGCCGACGCTGCTCATAACGCCGCCGGTCGCGCAAAGCGCGCAGACGATCGCCGCGAACCTCGCCAGAAAATGATTCTTCATTTAGCCTGCGCCTCCTTTGACAGCCGATCATCATTTTGCAGGATCTTGTTCTTCCACTTTCATTTTTGGACTACGATAATTATAGCGAAGAAAAAAGAGGGAAAACAATCGGCATTCTGTCTAAAAGACGCGCCGGGAAACTATGAATTTGTAACAAATGCACAACTAATTGTGCTTATTTTGCGCAATTACGACGAAAAAAATCCAATATCTTGTGTTTAAAATTTGGAACAAATTTCCTATTTTTTGACTTTTGACAAGATTCGACGAAAAAAAAGCCAAAATTGATTTACCATAATTTTGAATTATGTGAATTAAAATTTGAATTTTCTTGCAAATTATGTCAACTTTTCGCGTTTGAAATCCTGCAAAAATACCGAAAAGTCCCCTGTGTCAGTCATAAATGTCCGGGCCGCCGCATATATTGGATACTGATACGACAGAAAGGGGGCTTTAGCATTGAAGCTCAAGATTGCGAACGCCTGTTTGCTGCTGCTGTGCTTTGCGTGGCTGGCGGCGCTGTCCGGCGCGGTGCCGGTGCTGGCGGAGGAGACGGGATCGGCGGAGCTGGTTTCGGACGCGCCCGCTCCGACGCCTGACGCGGAGCGGACGGAGCCCGGCGAGGCTTCCCCGCCGAATGAGCCGGCTCCGGCCGCGGACACGCCCGCGCCCGCGCAAACGCCCGCATCCGAGGAGGAGGAAGCGCTTCCCGAAAAAGAGGACGGAGAGGATGCGCGGGAGGATGACGGCGCAGAGGAAGCGGGCTCGGACACGCGGATCATCGCGGCGACACTCACCTCCGACGAGCTCATTGACAACGATACATATTATAATATAGACGCCCAGACGCTGCTGGACGAGGGGACGGAGCTGTCCCTGTCCCCGGACGGGTATCAGGTGCTTATCATCCATACCCACGCTACGGAGGCGTACACGCCGGACGGAGACGACATCTATGTCCCCAGCGACGACTACAGGACGACCGACACGGCCTACAGCGTCGTCCGCGTGGGCGAGGAGCTGGCCCGGGCGCTGGGGGCATACGGCATAAGCGTGCTCCACGACGCGGCGCTGTATGATTATCCGAGCTATAACGGCTCCTATGTCCGCTGCGGCGAGGCCATAGAGGAATATCTGGCCGCTTATCCCGGCATCAGCCTTGTCATCGACCTGCACCGGGACGCGCTGGGGGACGGGGACACGATCTATAAAACTGTTACCGAAGCCGAAGGGCTGCAGGCGGCGCAGATCATGTTCGTCATGGGCTCGGACGTGAACCTGGAGCATCCGAACTGGCAGGAAAACCTGAAGCTGGCGCTGACCCTGCAAGCCGCTGTGCAGAGCCGTTATGAAACGCTGATGCGCCCCACGACGCTGTGCGATTACCGCTATAACCAGCAGCTTTCCGCCGGAAGCCTTCTCATGGAGGTCGGCACCGCCGGAAACACGCTGCAGGAGGCCATAAACGCCGTGAAGCTCTTTGCCGACGCGGCAGGGCCTCTGCTTGCTTCCCGGGTAAGCGGGGGATAATTTTTCGGAAATCTGTCCACACTTATTACACTATATAATATACAGGGGGACAGAAAAATGCAGGTACGCGATATTATGACGGACAGGCCCATATCTATCGGCCAGCAGGAGCCCGTCGCCGCCGCCGCGCGGCTCATGAAGCGCCACAATCTGGGCGCGCTGCCGGTTTGCGACGACGAGGGCCGTCTCCGGGGCATGATAACCGACAGGGACATCGTCGTCCGCTGCGTGGCCGCGGATATAGATCCGGCGGACACCAGGATCCGGGAAATCATGAGCCGCGGCGTCACCGCCTGCGGCGCGCAGGAGGACGTCGATACCGCCGCGCGCGCCATGGGCGCGGAGCAGGTGCGCCGCCTCCCGGTAGTGGAGGACGGAAGGCTCGTCGGCATGGTGAGCCTGTGCGATCTGTCCCGCAGCAGCCGCCTGTCCATGGAAGCGGCTCAGGCTCTGGGCGAGATATCCGCCAACATCCGACGCCGGTGAGTTTTTTTACAAAAAACGTCCGATACCACATAAAAGTGGTATCGGACGCTTTTATGATGTCGGGATGTCACCCGGCGCAGGGGATAGAGATATAGGTCATGGTGCTGCCGTTCGACATGGTGTAGGTCACGTCGGAGGTGCCGTCCCCGTTGTCGGTGAGGGAGGTGATGAGGTCGGCGTTATAAAGGCCGCCGTCCCCGTCAAGCCCGGTGTACACATACGCGCCGTCCTCCACGAAGATGACGTTGCCGGTGGCGTAGAACTGATCGGTCACGCCCACCATGCCGAAGGAGCAGGTGACGATGTCGGTGCAGTCCATGGACACGTCGATCTTCTGGTCAACGTCCAGATACAGGGTGGAATTGGAATCGTAGGACAAAACATCGTCGTTCCAGCCCCGGACGGAGCTGAAGCAGTCCCCGGCCACGGCCACCTTGAAAGCGGCGGGGAACCGGGAGGACGCGTCCACGTCCACATAGAGGCTCGCGCCGGTCCATGTGTTCGGGCCGCCGACGGAGATGAGGGTGGTGTCCGCGCCGCCGCTCCAGTTGAGGGCGGAGTCCACGATGTTCACATAGCCCCGGCCTCCGCGGGTGGCGTTGAAGACGGTGCCGCTGGTGCTGAGGAAGTCGGAGTTTACCATGACGACCTCTCCCACGTCGGAGGACATGGAGGTCTTGTTCGAGAAGTTGAAGCTCCCGCCGGACTCGACGGTGGTATTCGTGAACACGGCCTGAGCGTTGCCGTTTACCTCCCAGCCGCTGAGCTTCGTGACAAAGGTGTCCACAAAGTAGGCCGAGCACGTCTCGTCCATCACCGCCGCGCCGCTGTTTTCCACGGCGACCACGTCGTTGAAGATGACCGTGCCGGAGCTTGCGTCGGAGTTGAAGATACGGCCGGAGTTCATAAGGCTGTCGTTATCCAGAATCAGCACGCCGTTATAGAAGATGCTGAAGGGGTGGCCGCTGGCGTTGCGGAGGGTGGAGCCGGTGATGACCGTGGTGGAGGCGCTGCCCGCGTAGATAGAGCCCGCCGCCGTGCCGCCGGTGCCGATGAGGAAGATCCGGCCGTCGTCGTTGGAGACGGTGACAGAGGTGCCGCCGTCCGTGACCTGAAGGCCGTCGCCGCCGCCGAAGAAGCGGTGGGAATCGTCGCTGATGTCGTCGCCGGTGCCGCTGGCCTGCGCGAGGACCGTGGTATTTTTCAGCTCCGCCTTCACGCCGTCGCGAATCCACAGGCCGGAGCAGTAGAAGCTCCCCACGTCCGCAAGGTTCCAGGTGGTGCCGGTGGCAAAGGTGGGATAGCCGTCCACGCCGGAGATGACAAGGGTGTCGCCGTCCAGCTCATAGGAGAAGGCAAGGCTGACATATTCCTTTTCTCCCTCGTACTCGCTGGCGGAGTAGCCCGCCTGATAATATATGGTACCGGCGGTTTCGGTGGCCAGAAAGTCGTCCACGATGGCGGTATCGTCCATGAGGATGACGTAATCGCCCACGCTGAAGACGGTGCAGTCCGGCCATTCCGCCAGATCCACGGTGTCCTTTTCGCTGATGGTGACGGCGGCCATGGTGGTCAGGCCGTAGTGGTTCGTCTCGGCGGTGTAGTCGGCGATGCCCTGACGCTCATAATAGGTCTCGGTGTCGAGATAGGTGTCCTTGGCCAGAGAGCCGTGCTTTGTGGTGTTGTAGAGATAGGTGTCCTCGGTGTCGTCGTCGGGGACTTCCTTGGCGGCGTCGGAGGTGCCCTTCAGGGCGTAGAACACCATGACCGCGTCCCACTTGGTGACGGTCTTATCCATGACCGCGTCCAGATCGACGTCAAGGCCGAAGTAGTCGATGACGGCCTGCGCGTTGTTCTCGCGGCTGTCGCCGGCGGAGGCGCGCAGAGCGGCGGCGGCAGCGTCGCCGGCCTCGTTGAGCGCGGACTGTCCGCCGGTGATGGCGTTATAGATCATGTTCAGGAAATCGCCCCAGTTGATGGCGTTGTCGATGCCGTAGGCGAGCTGCCCCTCCACGCCGAGATCCACGCGGTATTTGTACATACCGACCTCGTCGGTGTTCGTGCCGTCGGGATCGACCACGCTGTCATACTTGAACAGGCTCCCGGAGCGCAGGGCGGGGTTCAGCGCCTGGAACCAGGTGCAGTAATAGTGGCCCCAGAAGAAGTCGTTAAAGTCCTCGTAGAGCTTGTTCATGTTGTCCGAGAAGATGCCGGTGATGTCGTCGCCGGACGCCACTTCATAGGTGGTGTTGTTCATCCAGTAATAGCGGAACAGCCAGTAGCATGCCTCTACGCGCAGATAGCCGTCGCCGACATGAACGGCCTCGGTGTCGTCGGTGGGGTTGACGTTCACGACGCGGTCGGTGAGAAACTCCTCCCATGTGTCGCCGCCGGTGGTGGCGCCGTTATTGAGATACCAGTCCACGGCGGTATACAGCGCGTCATAGTCGTAACCCGTGGCCTCCGCCGCTTCGGCGATCTCGTCGGCAAAGTCCGCCGCGCCGAACAGGTCGATAGCGCCGCCGATGATGGCGTCCGCCTCGCCGTCGTGATAGTACACCGCGCCGGGGGTGTAGCTGTCGGCGTCATAGCGCAGCTCATAGCCGTTGTAGTCCACGGCGGCGTTGAGATATGTCTCGTTGGACGCATAGCTCACCACATACACAGGCACGGGGGTAAACTCCGTGCCGCCGTCGTCGAACAGCACATAGCCGTATACCTCGTCCTCCGGGGCGTCGTCAAAGGTAAGCGTCAGCGTCTCGCCGTCAAAGGCGGCGGTCACGCCGTCAAGAGGCTCGGCGCAGCCGGAGTCGGTATACACCGCCGCCGTCGTTCCCGCCGCGAAGGGCAGCAGGGTAAAGGCGTCCTCCTGAGAGGCGTCGGTGGTGTTGTAGTAGCCATAGAGCCGGAAGGCGGCCTCGGCGGATTTCCCGTCCGGCATCTCGTATACGCCGGAGGCGAACACCGGGCGGTTGGCATAACCGCCGGAGCTTTCGCCCGACGCCTCGCCTGACGCTTCGCCGGAGGCAAAGGCTCCGACGGACATGCTCAGGCACAGGACAGCGGCCAAAAGCAGGCTGAGCGCGCGCTTGGATTTCATATTGGCAAATCTCCTTTCCCGTTTAGTCAAATATCTGACGCGTCCATTATAGAGCATATGCGATTCCAATACAAGGAGGTTTTGTGGACAAAAAATAACAAATATAAACGAACGTAAAGGGCCTCGGGAATACCCGACGTCCTTGTTTTTTCTTTTCGGGGGTTCACCGCGCGGCGACCAGCGCCCGCAGACCGTCCTGCAGACCCTCCAGCGTCAGGCGGTACATGGGGACTTTGCTTTTTATGATGCGTATCGTCTCGCTTCCGTAGCCCGCGTCCCAGTTTTCGGCGGGGAGGGGATTGAGCCATATCATACGGTCGTAGCGGGCCGTGAATTTCTCTATCCAGTCGATGCCCGGCTCGGCGTTGTAGGCGTAATAGTCGCTGCACCCGCCGGGGCGCAGGAGCTCGTAGGGCGCCATGGACGCGTCGCCCACCACGATGACCTTATAGTCCTGCCCGAGCTGGGACAGCACCCACTCCGTGCTCACGCTGTCGGCATGGTAGCAGCCGGGCGTCGTGTAAAGGTCGTCGTAAAAGCAGTTGTGGAAATAATAGGTTTTCAGATCCTTGAATTTTGCCTCCCGGTTGACGGCCTGAAAAAGGCTCGAGCACAGGCGGCTGAATTCCCACATGGAGCCGCCGGAGTCGAAGAGCATAAGGAGCTTCACGGTATTGCGCCGGGGCCGCCCGAAGACAAGACGGAGCTGGCCGGCGTTGTCGCCGGTCTTTTTTATGGTTTCATCCAACTGCAATTCGTCCTTGGGGCCGTCCTCCAGCGCGGAGAACTGGCGCAGGCGCTTAAACGCCATCTGGAACTGCCGCGTTTCCAGCACTGTGTCCTCCCGGAAGTCGCGAAAGCTCCGCTGACCCGCCACCTGCAGGGCGCTGCGGCTGCGCCCCTGTCCCCCGACGCGGATGCCGCCGGGGTAGAAGCCGCTGTTGCCAAAGGGCGAAGCGCCGCCGGTACCCACCCAATGAGTGCCGCCGTCGTGCCGCTCGTGCTGCTCCTTCATGCGCTCGGCCAGCATTTTTCGGATGGTGTCGATATCGAGCCCCTGGTTTCGGAGCCCGGCAATATCGTATTCCACCGGGTCGATGGGCGTGCTCAGCCAGTCCTCCAGCTCCTGCGGGAGCTCCTCAAAGGGCCGGACGTCCTTGAAATACTCCAAAAACACCTGATCGAATTTGTCAAAATCCGCTTCCGTGTGGATGAGGACGGCCCGCGCAAGCCGGTAAAAGCCCATGAGGGACGATTGGTGCAGCCCCATGGAAAGCCCCTGCAAAAGCGTCTGCCATTCCTGAAGGGAGACCTTCAGCCCCCGCAGACGCAGAAGATAGAAAAAATCCGTGAACATGGTCTACCAGCGGCGCGCCCCGGTCTGTCTGGAACGGGCGAGCGTGTCGAGATCCTCGTTTTTCTTGAGCAGCACCCCGGCAAAGGGCATTTCCTTTTCGATGCGGGAGGCGGGGATGCCGCCGATCTGAAGCGCCTGCACCCAGTCGATAAGCTCCGAGGTGGAGGGCTTTTTTTGCAGTCCCCGCAGGGCGCGGACGGCGTAAAAGCTCTCCAGCGCCTGCTTGAGAAGCTTGTCCTCGAGGTCGTCGAAGTGGACGCGGACAATCTTTTCCATCATCTCCGCGTCGGGAAAGTCGATATAGTGGAAAATGCACCGGCGCAAAAACGCGTCCGGCAGCTCCTTTTCGGCGTTCGAGGTGATGATGACCAGCGGGCGGACGGAGGCCTTCACGGTGCGCTTTGTCTCCGGGATGTAAAACTCCATGCGGTCAAGCTCCCAGAGAAGGTCGTTCGGAAACTCGATATCCGCCTTGTCAATCTCGTCGATGAGAAGCACGCACTGCTCCCTGCGCTCGAACGCCTCGCCGAGCTTGCCGAGCTTTATATATTTCCCGATGTCCGATACGTCCGCGCCGAACTGGCTGTCGTAAAGCCGCTGGACGGTGTCGTATACATACAGGCCGTCCTGCGCCTTGGTGGTGGATTTGATGCTCCATATGATAAGCTCCATCCCCAGCGATTTCGCCACGGCCTGAGCCAGCATGGTCTTGCCCGTGCCGGGCTCGCCCTTGACGAGAAGGGGCTTTTGCAGCGCCAAGGCGATGTTCACGCTGGAGAGAAGCTCCGGCGAGGCCACATAGTCCGCGCTCCCGTTGAACTGCTTCATGGATTCTGTTCCTCCTCTATGATAGCGTCGATGCGGCCGGCGCCGGCAGGAGACAGAGCGCCGCCGGCCCGCAGATATTTTTTGCTTTTTCTTCCTGTCATCAGCCGCTTTTTCCTGTGATTTCCGTATAATCCGCAGTATATTATAACATAAATCGCAGGCATTACAATGCTCATCGCCGCGCCCGCGGGCCCGCGCGGAAAACAAACGAAGGCCATGCAGGATTCGGATATTGCTTGTCTGCTTGTTTCGTGGTATAATTCGGACGAAATAAAAAAGAACCCGAGCCGCCCGCCCCGGCGGCAGGATCAAATGAAAAGGAGATACACGCTATGGCTCTTATGACCGGCGAGCAGTATGTCGAGAGCATCCGCAGACTGAACACCCGCATCTACATGTTCGGCAAGCAGATACCGAACGCGGCGGACGACCCCATCCTCCGCCCGTCCCTCAATTCCGTCAAGATGACCTACGATCTGGCTCAAATGCCCGAGTATCAGGATCTTATGACGGTAACGAGCTCCCTGACCGGCAGGAAGATAAACCGCTTCTGCCACATCCACCAGAGCACGGAGGATCTCATGCTGAAGGTGAAGATGCAGCGCCTGTGCGGACAGAAGACCGCCGCCTGCTTCCAGCGCTGCGTGGGGCTCGATTCCTTCAACGCCGTCTGGTCCACGGCCTATGAGGTGGACAAGGCTCACGGCACCCATTATTTCGACAATTTCAAAAAGTACATGGAATACGTTCAGGAGGAAGACCTCGTGGTGGACGGAGCCATGACCGACCCCAAGGGCGACCGGGGTCTGGCGCCCCACGCTCAGGCCGACGGCGACCTGTTTTTGCGTGTGGTGGAGCGCCGTCCCGACGGCGTGGTCGTCCGCGGCGCGAAGGCTCACCAGACCGGCGCGTCGAACTCCCATGAGATTCTGGTCATGCCCACCCAGTCCATGAAGCCCGAGGACAAGGACTACGCCATCGCGTTTTCCGTCCCCATCGACGCGGAGGGCATCTTTATGATCGTTGGCCGCCAGAGCTGCGACACCCGCAAGCTGGAGGACGGCGCCCTCGACCGGGGCAATCCCACCTTCGGCGGCATGGAGGCTCTCGTCATATTCGATAATGTGTTTGTCCCCAACGACCGCATCTTCCTGAACGGCGAAACGGAGTTCGTCACCATGCTGGTGGAGCGCTTTGCCAGCTACCACCGCCAGAGCTACGGCGGCTGCAAGGTCGGCGTGGGGGACGTGCTCATCGGCGCGGCGGCCACGGCGGCGGACTATAACGGCGTTCCGAAAGCCAGCCACGTGAAGGATAAGCTCATCGAGATGCTGCACCTGAACGAGACGCTTTACGCCTGCGGCATCGGCTGCTCCGCCGCCGGGTGGAAGACCGAGTCCGGCAACTACATGGTGGACACGCTGCTGGCGAACGTCTGCAAGCAGAACGTCACCCGCTTCCCCTATGAGATCGCCCGTCTGGCGGAGGATCTGGCCGGAGGCATCATGGTCACCTGCCCCTCCGAGGCGGATCTGCGCGACCCGGAGCTCGGGCCGTATGTGGAGAAATACCTCAAAGGCGTGGACAGCGTTCCCACGGAGAACCGCCTGAAAATCATGCGCCTTATTGAGAACATGACCCTCGGCACTGCCGCTGTGGGCTATCGCACCGAGTCGCTCCACGGGGCGGGCTCGCCTCAGGCTCAGCGCATCATGATTTCCCGTCAGGGCGATCTGGAGGGCAAGAAAAAGCTTGCCAAGAGCATCGTCGGGATAGAATAACCAACATTTTCCGCTTGGAGGTACTTATATCATGCAGCAGCTGATGGAAATTTTGCGGGAGCTGCGCCCGGACGTGGATTTTGAGACGGAGACCGCCCTTATCGACGACGGCATCCTCGGCTCGTTTGACATCACCGCACTGGTCAACGAGATCATGGACGAGTTCGACGTGGAAATATCCATGGCCGATCTGGAGCCGGAGAATTTCAACTCCGCTCAGGCGATCTATGACTTTATTCAGTCGCTGAAGGACTGATCCCCGCACAGGCGCGGCCCTCGGCCGCGCCGCAATATTATTGGCAGCAGGAGAAAAGATATGGAAAACGAGGAAAAATATCTGAAGGTATTCATGGATATCTTTGATATCCGGGAAAAGGAGGCTCGGGAAGCGTCCTATCAGGAGACCGACGAGTGGGATTCCGTCGGGCATATGCGCCTGATAAGCGCCCTCGAGGACGCCTTTGACATCATGATGGACACGGACGATATTGTAGATCTCAGCTCTTATGAAAAGGGCAGGGAGATCCTGTCGTCCCGCTATGACATAGCGTTCTGACCATGCTGCTGGAAAACAGGACCGCGCTGATAACCGGCTGCGGCAGGGGCATCGGCCGCGCCATGATGGAGGTCTTTGCCAAGGAGGGCGCGGCGGTCTATGCCGTGGCGCGGGCGGAGGGCTGTCTCGACGAGGCCGCGGAGGCGCTTTCGGCGGACGCCGCCGGAACCGTCGTGCCGCTGTATTTCGACGTGCGGGACAAAAATGCCGCAAAGCAGGCCGTCATGCGCATCAAAAAGGAACAGGGGCGGCTGGACGTTCTTGTCAACAACGCCGGCGTCATGAAGGACGACCTTCTGGAAATGGTCGGCGACGACGCCCTGCGGGAGACGTTTGAGACGAACGTCTTTGCCCCCGTACACATGACGCAGCTGGCCGTAAGGCTCATGAAGCGCCGGAAAAGCGGCTCCGTCATAAACATAACGTCCATCGTCGGCCTGCGCGGAAACGCGGGCCAGACGGCGTACGCCGCGTCCAAGGGCGCGGTGGCGACGCTTACGAAGACATGGGCCCGGGAGCTTGCGGCCGACGGCATCCGCGTAAACGGCATCGCGCCGGGCAAGATAGACACCGACATGTACCGCTCCATCGGTCAGACCCGCGTGGAGGACGGCGTCCGCGAGGTGGGCATGGGCCGCCTCGGCCGGCCGGAAGAGGTCGCGAACGCCGCCCTGTTCCTTGCCTCCGACCTTTCGAGCTACGTCACCGGCGAGATACTGGGCGTAAACGGAGGATGGTTTTTGTAATATGTGGGAGCTTGACAGATTCGCGGAGGATACGGCGATCCTCGACGACCGGGGAAACAGCCTGACTTACGGACAGCTTGCCGAAGCGGGCCGGGCGCTTTATGCCGCCGTCGGGCGGCGCTGTCTCGTTTTTTGCCTGTGCGACAACCTCATCGGCAGTCTTGTCGGCTATGTGGGGCTCGTGCAGCACCGCGTCGTCCCCGCCATGCTCAAACGCGGGCTGGACGGCGGGCTTCTCACGGCGCTTTATCGGGACTACCGCCCGGCGTATATCTGGCTGCCGGAGGAAGACGCGGCCAAAACGCCTGTCCCCGACGGGTGCCGCACGGTTTACGGCGCGCTGGGCTATGCGCTTTTGAAAACGCCCTATGCGGACGATGACGCGGCGCTGTACCCGGAGCTTGCGCTTCTGCTGACGACCAGCGGTTCCACGGGAAGCCCGAAATTTGTCCGCCAGAGCTATGAAAATATCCGCGCGAACACGGACAGCATCGTGGAATATCTCCATCTTAACAGCGATGAGCGCCCCATCACCACGCTCCCGATGAACTACACCTACGGCATCAGCATCCTGAACACCCATCTTGACGTGGGCGCGCGGATACTTTTAACGGACAAGTCCCTCATGCAGCGCGGATTCTGGGATTTCTTCCGCGACAGCGGGGCGACCAGCTTCGGCGGCGTCCCCTATACCTACGAGATGCTCAAGCGCCTGCGCTTTTTCCGAATGGAGCTGCCCTCCCTGCGCGCGATGACTCAGGCGGGCGGGAGGCTGATGCCGGAGCTGCACCGGGAATTTGCCGAGTACGCGCGGGATACCGGGCGCGAGTTCGTCGTCATGTACGGCCAATGCGAGGCCACGGCGCGCATGGCGTGGCTCCCGCCGGAGCGGAGTCTGGAAAAGGTCGGCAGCATGGGCGTTCCCATACCCGGGGGCCGTTTCGAGCTTCTGGACGCGGACAACAGGCCCGTCACCGCGCCGGATCAGACCGGCGAGCTTATTTATTACGGGAAAAACGTGACCCTTGGCTACGCGACGTGCGCGTCCGATCTCGCCCGCGGAGATGAAAACCATGGCCGCCTCGCCACAGGCGATATGGCCCGGCGGGACGCCGACGGGTTTTATACCATCGTAGGGCGCAAAAAGCGCTTTTTGAAGATATTCGGGAACCGCGTGAACCTCGACGACGCGGAGCGCCTTCTGAAGGCCGGGTTCCAGACCGAGGCTGTCTGCGCGGGCCGGGACGATAATTTGTATATCTTCACCACGGACGTGTCCCGCGCGGAGGATATGCGCCGGTGGCTGGCCGGGAAGACCGGCCTGCCCCAGTCCGCCATCCGCGCTGTGCATATCGACAGCATCCCCTATAACGAGGCGGGCAAGGTCTTATATAAGGCGCTGGAAAAATACTACAACGAGTGAGGACGCCTATGCTTTCCATGGACGAGCTGCTGGCTCTGCCGCCGTACAGCCTTCATAAAACAGAAAAACATGACCTGTTCGGGGCTTACCTCTCGTCCCTGACAGCATACCATTATGCCCGGTGCCCGGAGTACCGGCGCGTTTTGGACGTTCTCGGCTATGAGGAAAACGCCGTTCTGGAGGCGGAGGATATCCCCATGCTCCCGGTACGGCTTTTTAAGGAGATCGACCTTCGCAGCGTCGGGGAGGACGCCGTCTCCAAGACCATGACCTCCTCCGGCACCACGGGACAGCAGGTGTCGAAAATTTATCTTGACAAGGAAAATACCGCCCGCCAGACGAAGGTCATGGCGCACATCATAGGCGATTTCCTGGGAAATAAACGGCTGCCCATGATTATTTTAGACACCTCCGCCGTCCTGAAGGATCGCCGGATGTTCTCCGCCCGGGGCGCGGGCATCATGGGCTTTTCCGTTTTCGGACGGGACAGGATATACGCTCTGGACGAGGACATGGCGCTGGACGTGGAAGGCCTGTCGGCCTTTCTCGAAAAGCACGCCGGGGAGGATATTTTTCTCTTTGGCTTCACCTTTATGATTTGGCAGTACTTTTATCGGGAGCTCAAGCGGCGGAACGTAAGGCTCGACCTGTCGCGGGGCGTCCTCATCCACGGCGGCGGCTGGAAAAAGCTTCAGGGCGAGGCCGTCGGCACAGCGGAATTTAACGCCGCGCTTCGGGACGTCTGCGGCCTTGAGCGGGTGCATAACTATTACGGCATGGTAGAGCAGCTCGGCTCCGTCTATGTGGAGTGTGAGCAGGGGCATCTGCACTGCTCGAATTTTTCCGACGTTATCGTGCGCGACCCGGGGGACTTTTCCGTCCTGCCCGCCGGCGCGCGGGGCCTGATAGAGGTGCAGTCCCTTCTGCCCACGAGCTACCCCGGCCACGTCCTTCTGACAGAGGACGAGGGGGAAATACTGGGCGAGGACGACTGCCCCTGCGGCCGCCGGGGGAAATACTTCAAAATATACGGCCGGATGAAGGGCGCCGAGATCAGGGGGTGCAGCGATACCTATGGACGTTGAGTATCTACTCGGCGCGGAGGACATATGCGCCGAGCCGCTGTACCCTTACGACGACAAGGCCATCGGCTTTCTGAACCGCTGGTCGGCGCTTTTGCTGGCGCAGACGCGGACGCGGGCGTTCCCGGACGTGGTGACCTTTGCGTTCTGGTGCCGCCGCGCAAACCTTCTGAAGCTGAAAAAGGACGCCGCGCTGGAGCCGTACCGCCTTGGGCGGGGCCTCGTTTTCCATATCGCGCCGTCCAATATACCCGTGAACTTTGCCTTTTCCTTCGCGTTCGGGCTGCTGGCCGGAAACGCCAATATCGTCCGTCTGCCCTCCGCCGATTTCCCGCAGGTGGGGCTCCTGCGCGACACCTGCCGGGACGCGCTGGAGGAATTTCCCGATATCAAAAAACGCACGGCCTGGATTCGCTATCCCGCAAACGCCGAAACGACGGCTCGTTTCAGCCGCATGGCCGACGGCCGCATGATCTGGGGCGGCGACGATACGATTGCGTCCGTGCTGGCGGGCGGCGGGAAGCCCCGCTGCGCCGACGTGCTGTTTGCCGACCGCTATTCCATCTGCCTGCTGGACGGGGAGAGCGTCCTTGCCGCCGGGGAAAACGAGATGAAAGGCCTTGCCCGGGATTTTTATAACGATACCTGGCTCATGGATCAGAACGCCTGCTCCTCGCCGCGGCTCATCCTGTGGACGAACGCTTCGGAAAAGGCGAAGACCCGCTTCTGGGACGCGGCCATCGCCGTCGCGGAGGCAAATTATGCCCTGCAGCCGTCCGCCGCGATGGACAAATACGTCCGCCTGTGCGGGGACGCCGCCGGGGGCCTTCCGATCCGCCGGGCGGTGCGGCGCGGCAATATGGCTTACCGCGTCGAGCTGTCCGCCCTGCCGGCGGACATAACGGCGCTCCGCGGCCAGTGCGGCTATTTTTACGAATACGATCTGGCGTCCCTGCGCGAGCTTTCGCCGCATATCACGGAAAAGCTCCAAACCGTGACCTGCTTCGGCATAGCGCCGGACGCGCTGCGGCGGTGGGTGCTGGATGAAAGACTGTGCGGCGTCGACCGCATCGTGCCCGTCGGGAAGGCCATGGACATCGGCGTTATCTGGGACGGGTACGATATCGTCCGGGCGCTGTCCCGCGTCGTCTCCGCGGGCTGAAAGAAAGGGGATCTTATGAAGCTCAATCCGTATTATGCGCCGAAGGAACTCAAGGAGATGGGGTTCAAGGCTCTGGGCCGTCAGGTGCTGATAAGCCGCACGTGCCGCATCTACACGCCGGAGGAGATTTCCCTCGGCAGCCACGTTCTCATCGACGATTTCACCATCCTGAACGGGGAAATCACCATCGGAGACTACGTCCATATAAACTCCAACTGTGAGCTGTACGCCGGTCAGGCGCGCATCGTTATCGGGAATTTTTGCAGCGTTTCTTCCCGGACGGCGCTGTATGCCCTGAGCGATGACTTCTCCGGCGCTTATCTCACAAATCCCACGGCGCCGCGGGTATACCGCAACCCCAAGGAGGAGGATATTGTGCTGGAGGATTACGTCCTCATCGGCACGGGCTGCACCGTCGTGCCCGGCGTGCGCATCGCGGAGGGCTGCGCTTTCAGCGCCATGACGATGATAGGCAAATCCATCCGAAAGCCCTGGGGACTTTATGCCGGGAACCCTGCCAAGCGGATATGGGAGCGCAGCCGGGACTCCGTCGCCTATGGCGAGAAGCTCCTCGGCGGCAAAAAGGCCCCGGAGGAGGATGCCTGACGCCGC
>CAZEXC010000024.1:0-18252 GCA_964516625.1 uncultured Oscillospiraceae bacterium
GCATCTCGCGGCAAAGCTTGTCCAGATCGACGGGCTTTGAAACGTGTCCGTCCATCCCCGCCTCCATGCAGGCGGCTATGTCCTCGGCAAAGGCGTCCGCCGTCATGGCAATGATCGGGATAGCCGCGCAGGCCTGATCATCCAGCTTGCGGATGGCCGCGGCGGCCTCCCGCCCGTTCATGACGGGCATCTGCACATCCATGAGGATAAGGTCAAAATGTCCCTTGGGCGCGCCCGTCAGCATGTCGATACAGACGCGGCCGTTTTCCGCCCGCTCTGACGTGATGCCGTACATCCCCAGAAGCTCTTCGATGACCTCCCAGTTGAGGTCGTTGTCCTCGGCTATGAGCAGATGCTTCCCGCCGAGATCGTTTTCCAGCTCTTCCTCCTCGTCCTTCGCGCCGTCTCCGAGGTCGAGCGCATCCCGCAGCTTTTCATAGAGATAGGATCTGAAAAACGGCTTATTGATAAAACCGTTGACGCGGCTCATATCGACCTCGTCCTCGATATCGCTCCAGTCGTAGGCGCTGACCAGTATGACGGGCACGCCGCTTCCCGTCTCCTCCCGGATGGCCGCGATCGTTTCCATGCCGTTCATGCCCGGCATCTTCCAATCGACGATGGCCACGGGGTAATCCCGCCCCTCCCGGTGTCTGGCCTTTACAAGCTCGACGGCGGCGGAGCCGCTGCTGGCCGTTTCCGGCTGGGCGCCCATGCTCCGCAGCATCTCCCCGGCCGCTTCAAGGAATATCTCGTCGTCGTCCACAAGGAGCACCCGCGTGCCGGGAAGCGCGGGCTTATCGCCCTTTGCCTCCCCCACCTGCAAATCGAGGGTCACCGTGAACTTTGTCCCCTTCCCTTCCGCGCTCCGGCACTCGATGGTTCCGCCCATCAGATCCACCATCTGCTTTACGATGGCCAAGCCGAGGCCGGTTCCCTGAATGCCGTTGACGCGGCTGTCCTTCGCGCGGGAGAAGGTCTCATACATATTCGCCATGAACTCCTCGCTCATGCCGATGCCGTTGTCCTCGACCGTATAGACAAGGCGCAGCTTTTCGCCGCCGTCGATGTCCTCCCCCGAAAGGCTCATGACGATCCTTCCGCCCTCCGGCGTGTATTTAACGGCGTTTGTGAGGATGTTTATGAACACCTGATTCACGCGAACCTCGTCGGCGCAGACAATCTCATGCTCTATATAGGAAACGTGGGCGTCAAACTCCTGATTTTTGTCCTTTATCTGCGGGCGCACGATATTGACAAGGGACGTGACCATATCCCGCAGGGAGAAGTTTACGGGGTTGAGCGTCAGCTTCCCGCTCTCTATTTTGGAGATGTCCAGAATGTCGTTTATGAGGGTCAGAAGATGGTTGCTGGACATCTTTATCTTATTCAGGCAGTCCGTTGTCCGATCCGGGTCGTCCAGATGCTTGGCGGCAATGGACGTCATGCCTATGATGGCGTTCATGGGCGTGCGGATATCGTGGCTCATACTGGAAAGGAACGTCGTTTTGGCGCGGTTTGCCTGATTCGCGGCCTCCAGCGCCTGTTCCAGCGCCGCCTGACTTTTTGCCTGCTCCACGTTAAACAGGCGGGACTTCCGCCGGTAGCTGATGAACACCAGCAGTAATATGGCAAAGAACACGAACAGGATAGCGCTCACCAATATAGCGTACCGCTGCACAAAGTCCATGAACGTGTAGTCCACTTCCACGCTGGAATACGAGACCATGGCGTTGGTAATCGTGGCGTCGTCTATCTGCCGGATGGCCTTGTTCAGGACGCTGACAAGGACGCTCTCCCCCTGATTCACCGCCATGCCAAATTCCTCGGAGGTGTCGAGATACGCGACCGTCAGGTCGGAATACTCCGTATTCAGAGCCAGAAAATGCTGGAGGATGCTGGAGCAGCCGACAATGCAGCTCACTTCCCCGTCGAGAAGAGCCTCGAACATATCCTTGCGCGTGTCATAGATGGTCAGATGCGACTCGGGATAATAGTAGTCCATGTAATAGCGCTGGCCCACGCCGGTGTCGCTAAGGCCGACGTTTTTCATTTTCTCGCTGCTGTAGCCGCCCTGATAGAGGATCATGACCCTGTCGCTGATAAACGTGTCGGTCTGGTAAAAGCCAAGGCTCTCCGCGACCCACAGGTCGGAATAAAACGGGAACGCGGCGTCTATCTCGCCCGCGCGCAGGCCCGCGTCCATCTCGACGATGTTTTCATAACACACCGGGTTTATCGTCACGCGCAGATACTCCGCGAGGATATCCAGCAGGTCGCTTATCACGCCGGCGGGCTCGCCGTCGTCCCCCCGATCGGACAGGGGCAGGTTATATCGGACATAGCCTATGTTCAGCGTGCCCTTTTCCGCCAGCCATTGCTTTTCGCTGTCGGTCAGCATCTGCTGCGAGGCGTCCTCGCCGTAATATTTCTGGTACAGCGTGACGGTATAGTTTGGCGCGTACAGGTTTATCTGCTCCATGGCATAGTTTAGCTCCGTCAGCAGATCTTCCCTTCCAACGCTCACCGCAAAGTATCGCGCATCCCCGGACAGACCCATGTCGTATTTGGAGAAGAGCGCCTGATCCGCCGTGGAACCCGTCTGGTAGGCCCCGGCCACGATGTCCACCTCGCCGGCCAGAAGCATATTTATGACATCCTCTCTGGAGGCATAGACGTATTCATACGTCCAGCCGGTCAGCGAGGCTATGGTCTGGTAATATTCATAGGCATAGCCGGACTTGCGCTCGTCGTCGGCGAAGCCGTCCTGAAAGTCGGCGTCCCCCGTATAATAGCCCACGCGGACAGTCTTCCCCGATCCCTTAGCCGCAAGCTCGGTAGAGGAATAGGTGTCTACGTTTTCCTGCGTGACAAGGATCATGCCCGTATCGTAACTCGTCTTGGCAAGGCTGTTCCCGTCGGCGCACTCCTCCATGAGGTACACGCTCTGGTACCCCATTCGCTCCGTGGCCTGAACGAACAGCGCGTCAATGACGCCCTCGCGGACAAAAGCGAGATTCTCCTCCACGTCGTCAAAGCCCAGCAGCACAAGGTCGTCGAGCCCCTGCTCCTCCTTCACGCGGGCGGCGCCGGTGACATCGTATCCGGCGGTATTGAACATCGCGGTGATCTCCGGGTGCTCGGCCAGCATTTCTCTGGCCTTCTCCTCGGCCACATCAGGATTTGCGTCGGTCTCCGCTATGGCGACTATCTCCATGCCATAGTCCTGAACGGCGTCCTTGAACGCCTCCAGCACCTGCATTTCCTTATCCGCGGAGAGGGACGAGACCAGAACGCCCACCTTGCCCGTCCCGCCGGTGAGTTCCACCAGCGTTTCCCCCGCCCGGTAGCCGGCGTTGTAGGTATCCGTGCCAACATAGGCCGCGCGGGAGGTCGACGGCGCGTCGCTGTCCACCGCGATGACCGGGATTCCCTGCTCGGTCGCCTCGTCGATAAGGGGGTACAGCGCTTCTATGCCCGCATAGGTAATGATGCCGTCGGGTCGGGCGGCCACGGCCTGCTCCATATAACCGACGATCTCCTCGGCGTAGTTGTCGGCTGTCTGCGGGCCGATGACCTCGGTATGCGTACCCAGCTCCGCGTCGGCCTTTTGGACGCCCTCCATGCATGACTGCCAATACTCGTTTTCAAGGATGGGAACCACAAAAATAAACTCATGGCTCTGCCCCGATTCGGAATCCTGAGACGCCGCGTCACCGGCTGCGCCGCGAGCGGCGCAGCCGGTCAGAAGACACAAAAGAGCCGGTATGACAGCAAGAAGCGCTTTTCTTTTCACCCGAAGCTCACCTCTTTCACCCGACAAATTATAACAATAATGACAGCTTTTGTCCAGATATGGATAAGCCCGTCGCCCACGGTGTCCGTGCGGCGACGGCTCATTCCTGACGTACTGTTTCCGAGCTCTCCTCCCGGCTTTCGTTGTTTTCTGTCAGCAGCGCGCCGTGCGAGCCGGGGCCCGGTCACGCCATATATTTTTTCTCAAACGCAAACAGAACCTCTGTCAGCGGCTCGTCCAGATAAGGGAGAATCCGGCTGCGAAGCTCGGCCGGGACGCCATAGTAAGCCTGTGCGATACCGCCGGCGATTGCCGCGATGGTATCGCTGTCGCCTCCGATGGACACCGCGTTTCGGATCGTGTCTTCAAAACCGTCAGCCTCGAAAAAAGCCGTCATTGCCTGCGGGACGGAGCCCTGACAGGACACGTCAAAATCATACTGCTCCCGAATAGAATCCAGCGTGAAATCCATTGGATAATAATGCTGATCTATGTACTTTCGGATATCCTCCTTATCCCGGCCGGACTTGGCCAGAAAGACCGCGACCGCCGTGGCCTCCGCGCCCTTCATGCCCTCCGGATGGTCGTGGGACACGGACGTCACCGCCTGCGAAAGCTGCCTTGCCTGCTCCAGCGTGCCGGCGGCAAATCCGCAGGGGCTCACGCGCATAGCGGCGCCGTTTCCGTAGCTGTGGTAGGGCTGGGGATCGTCCGATTCCAGCCATGTGCGGAACCTCGGCCCGAATCCGCGCTTAGGGTAGATTTGAAAAAATTCGTGCATGGCGCGGATTGCCTGCCGGGAGAGGTCATGAAAATCGCCCTGACTGTTCAGGATCGCCTTGGCTACGGCCACGGTCATCAGCGTGTCATCCGTGAACCGGCATTCGTCCGTTAAGAGCTGAAAATCTTTTTTCTTGCAGTTGTCCCATTCAAAACGGGAGCCTATAATGTCTCCAATAATCGCACCGAGCATAACATTCACCTCGTCAAAAATTTTGCCAATTCTTCCGGTTCGGAAAGCGGGATCAGGTGAGGGTGCTGCGTGTTTGTACACAGAAACGCCGGGCGCTGCAGGCACTCTTCCAGTAATCCGGCCATTTTCTGCATACAGAGGATATCTTCTCTGTCGAGATTATAGATCAGCTCCATGCTGCACCAGCTAATAGCGGCATCCTCGTCCCACTTATCGCGCTTCACGCAAAGAGCTGCCTTGTAGCTGCGCCCATAGGCGGCCATATAATTGGTAAAGTCCAGCGATTCAAAGAACTGGTCTGGACTGCACTGCCCGCTGTGTGAACCGATGACTTCATCGAATTTCAATTCTTTGGGAAAAACCTCATGCACACGCCGCCATGTCAGCCCGGCCCATGAAATATCCCGCTGTTTGGCACACTGCTGAAAAAAACGGCATTCCTTATGACATACCCCGCATACGCAGTTTTTTTGGGGAGAGCGCTCTCCCCCCTCCGGCGAGATACAATCCAAATCGCTCCCTATATTGTTCGGGTCTTCCGCAATGACGATACCGTGTTCCTGAAAACCATATGTCAAATCAATCGTAAAACAGCTCAATTTCCCACCCCGCCTTTCATAATGTATTTACCGCATTCGGTTGTCTCTGCTTTTCCCGCGCTTCCGCCAGCCTGCGCTTGCAGACGTTTAGCTCAAGCGTCAAGGCCGCCGCCTTTGCCGGGCTGATGAGCCCGCAGCGAAGGTATGCCCGTCTCTATCGCCCTGCGTAATTCCCCCGCAGAGCGATAACGATCCTCCGGCCGGGCGGAAATCGCTTTCCATGCGATCCGTCCCAAAGCGGCTGCACAAGAGCGCGTACTGTCCTCAAGACGTACGCCAAATTCGGGAGCCGGCCGATCCTCTTTCTCACAGCTCATCATACTGGGAGCCGTCGGCTCCTCACCGCGCAGACGCCGTACCTGCGCCCGATCCCGTTCCACCGGGGTATACGGAACGGGGAACGGCGGCAGCAGGGGGCTCCGATTGTTGTTCATCAGACGGTAAAGGATCATGCCCAAAGCATACAGATCCGCGCCGGGCGTATATGCAGCGCCCTGATACACCTCCGGCGGCATATGGGTCAGCGTCCCCGCCCGGCCCTTTCCTTCCGTCGGACGGGCAAGATAATGGGCGATTCCAAAATCCCCCAGCTTATAGCGTCCGCTCTCCGATGAGTAAAACAGGTTGTCCGGCTTGATATCCCGATGTACGATGCCCTTCTCCTCGCAGGCCTCCAGCGCATATGAAATGTCGATTCCCAGCTTTGCCGCTTCTAAAACGGAAATTCCCTGTGAAAAACGATCCCGGAAGGGGATTAGATGCTCCATGCGGATCAGGATCACCCAGCCAAATTCTCCCTCACGGTCCAGCTCCATGACTTGATGATCGTATATTTTGACCACTGTTTCGCAGGCGGCCAGATCCCGCATCAGTTCTACTTCCTTCAGTGTCTCGTCCAGCAGGGCGCGAAAATAGACCTTCGCCCCAGGAACATCCAGACCCTCGCTCGCGGCGGTGGAAAGATCCGCAGCGGAAAAGGGGATCTGCACCTCTTTTACGGCTGCGGGCTGCGCCTCATCCGGGGCGCTGACCTTCCAGACCTTCCCGAAAGAGCCGGAGCCCAGAAAGCTGTCTACGTTCCATTTCCCCCACAAAGGGACAAAACGATTGATGATATCCTCCATAGCGGTTAAACGGACAGCGTTTGCACGGCGCTGATATTCCGCAGGAGCTTAAATTCTTCCTCCGGCGTCAGCTCCAAAAGGCCCTTGCTGTATTGCTGGTAACGGAACATCGCGTTGGCCAGAAACTGCACTTTCATCATCCTGCAGTGATCCTCCCGGATATGATAGACGTTTTCGGAAGCGCCATAGTTGATCCCATAGCAGGTCGGGCACACTCCTCTCACAGGACATTCCCGGCACTTCTCATCCAGCTCCGCCAACTGCAGCGGGCAGCTGAAATCCAGCTTTTTCGCTTTTTCGGCAAGCTCCTCCCCGATGCACAGCGGTGCAAAGGCGTGGCAGGGATAGGCCCGGCCATCCACATCATAGGAACGCATCAAAGGCCCTACGCCGCAAAAGCGCTGGGGATGCTGGCTGTCGGGTTCCATATCCTGAATCGCCATACGCAGGATCGTAGAGGGCTTGATCTCGGGGCGCCGTAAATAGTAGTCCATCAGGATCGTGAGCTGCTCCGCCAGGGTTTCCGCGCAGGACTCCGGCCAGGCAATCCCCTGCCCCAGATTGGCAGAAACCTCAAAGCCCATTTCATGCAGGCCGATCACGCCCTGAGCCAACTGCGGGAGAGTCGCCTCCGTTACGGTCATCTTCGCAAAGGGGAACTCCTTCCGGAAAAAATCAATGTCCAGCAAATCAAAGGAATTGGAACGGTTCTTGTTCTGCATTTCCCGGTCGCCGTCAATGCTCAGATAGATTTCGATGCTCTCCGAGTTTTCGCGCAGCCAATCCTGAATCTCGCCGTGAACCAGCGTGCCATTGGTGGTGCTGAAGCCGAACCAGCCCTTCGGCCAGGTTTTGCTTTTCATATAGCTGTGGATTTTCCTGATTGTCTCGAACGCCAGAAACGGTTCTCCGCCAAAATAGTACAGGCAGAGGAAGTTGGAGCCGTCATCCATCGCCATTTCCCGCTCGATGATCTCTATGGCGTCCTCAAAGGACATCGTGCGGGACTCCTTGTTGTGCTCGTAACAATAAGTACAATTCAGGTTGCATCGGTTGGTCAGGGTCAAAATCACGATTTTGGTATCGGGTTTATTCATAAACAGATCCAGATTTTTTCTCATAACATCCTCTCATTGCTTCCGTAGATTTTTTCGTGAATGCCGACTTCCGGCAGAGTAACAGCCGGGCGCAAGGTGATTGAGAAAATGCCATCTTGCGCCCAGCCATCATGTTACCCGGTTTACCACCCGACCATCAGGCCCAAGCCATGCAGTAACCAGAGGCGCAGCCGCTGAAGTTCATTTCACCGCTGTGGTTCTCCGCGGCGGAAACGCCGTTTGCGGACAACTCGGTCAAGGTCAGGCTGATGTTCTTCATAGCCTCAGTGGACAGACGAAGCATATCCATTTCGGTTTCTCCTTTCCTCTGACTTTCCAAAAAACGTACCTTTCTATAAGCGTACCACATTTTGGATGTGACAGAATAATAACATAAATTCCCTCCCTTTGCAACCCTTTTCCCCCCCTATTTCTTAATGCTTAAGGCACGTTTTTCTGTAAAACGCATACCCGAAAACGGTACATCCCCGGTATTTCTCGCCGCTGATTTCCCCATGGTTCGATTTTTCTATTGACAAATCCCCTTTCTGTTGCTAAAATTACCCCATCTCAATGGGAAGCATCGAAAGAGTCTTTCCAAAGCAAGATAGCGACCGCCGCCTCCGGGCGGCCAAGGCCAGACGGACAGCCGGGTCGAATGCCGAATACCGCCCGTGCGCGGTGGCAACTTCTGTTGCCTTATTGATTGAGTTAGAAGCTCAAGTTTTATAAGTTGGTATACTTAAAACCAGTGCCTTGGGGCATACAAACTTGTGAAATGGTCAATAAGAGTAGTAAAAGTAATCTTTGCTGTATAGACTCTAAAACCCATTGGGAGCATGAGCCGTCGGATCGGCGGGTATTGTCAGCTCATATCGCAAGCGGCGTGTGCCTTGGCACACGCCGCTTTTTGTCGGCGCGCAAAACATCGGACGGCTCAGGAGGACACGGCCCATGCAGAAAATCATCGAGCTGAAAAGCATCACAAAATCCTTTGACGGGGAGACGGTTCTCGATAACATCAGTCTCGACATTTACGACAACGAATTTATCACGCTCCTCGGCCCCTCCGGCTGCGGGAAGACCACGACGCTGCGGCTCATCGGCGGGTTCGAGACGCCGGATTCCGGCGATATTCTGTTTATGGGAGAGCGCATAAACGACGTGCCGCCCCACAAGCGGAACGTCAATACCGTCTTTCAGAAATACGCCCTGTTTCCCCATCTGAACGTCTTTGAAAACGTGGCTTTCGCCCTGCGGGAAAAACGGCTCCCCAGGGACGAGATCGACGAGCGTGTGGCGCAGATGCTCTCCATGGTGGCGCTCACCGGCTTTGAGACGAGAAACGTCACGCGGCTGTCCGGCGGCCAGCAGCAGCGGGTGGCCATCGCCCGGGCGCTCATAAGCCATCCGCGGGTGCTCCTGCTCGACGAGCCGCTGGCCGCGCTGGATCTCAAGCTCCGCAAGGATATGCAGCAGGAGCTGAAAACCATCCAGAAAGCCACGGGCATCACGTTCGTTTTCGTCACCCACGATCAGGAGGAGGCCCTTTCCATGTCCGACACCATCGTGGTCATGTCGGAGGGGAAGATCCAGCAGATCGGCACCAGCGTGGATGTTTACAACGAGCCGAAAAACGCCTTCGTCGCCGACTTCATCGGCGAGTCGAACATCGTGGACGGCGTCATGCTGCGGGACTATTCCGTTTCCTTCTCCGGCCAGACCTTCCCCTGCCTTGACAGCGGTTTTGCCCCGAACGAGCCGGTGGATGTGGTCGTCCGGCCGGAGGACGTGGACATCGTGGAGGAGGAAAAAGGCATGCTTCGCGGCGTCGTGACCTCCGTCACGTTCATGGGCGTGCATTATGAGGTCATCGTGGACATCGGCGGCTTCAAATGGATGGTACAGACCACGGACTTTGTGGACGTGGACGAGCATATCGGTCTTTCCATCGAGCCCGACGCCATCCACGTCATGAAAAAGAGCGAGTACTCCGGCATGTTCGGGGACTATTCCTCTTTTTCCAACGAATTCGACGAGCTGGCCGACGCGCAGGAGCCTGCGCCCTCCGGCGGGGAAAGCGAGCGGACGGAATGAACCGGGACAAGCTTGTAAAACGCGCCGCCCTCCTGCCCTATGGCGCGTGGGCCGCGCTGTTCATCGTCGTGCCCCTTGTTTTCGTGGCGTACTACGCTTTCACGGACGATGATTTTGTTTTCACGACGGAAAACGTCGCCCGTTTTTTCACCGCCGTCTCCACCGTGACCGACGGCGACGGCGTCCGGGAGGTGCATACCTATCTGCTCATCTTCTGGCGATCCCTGAAGCTGGCCATCATATCCACCGTCATATGCCTGCTTCTCGGCTATCCGACGGCGTATATCATCGCCCGGGCCCCGGAACGGACGCAGAGGCTGGCCGTGACCTTCATTATGATACCCATGTGGATGAACTTCCTCATCCGAACCTACGCCTGGATGACCATTTTGCAGGACACGGGCATTTTCAATAATTTACTGTCGCTTCTGCACCTTGGCCGCGTGAAGATCATCGGCACGGAGGGCGCCGTCATCATCGGCATGGTATACGACTACTTCCCCTACATGATACTGCCGCTGTACTCCGTTATGGCGAAGATGGATCCGAAGCTTCTGGAGGCCGCCCGGGATCTGGGCTGCTCCGGGTTCGGCGTTTTCAAAAGGCTCGTCTGGCCCCTGAGCCTGCCCGGGGTCATAAACGGCGTTACGATGGTGCTTATCCCCTCCATCAGCACGTTTTATATCTCCCAAAAGCTGGGCGACGGGAAATTTTACCTCATCGGCGACGCCATCGAGGGGCAATACGCGGCCAACAATCTGCACTTCGCCGCCGCCATCGCCCTTGTGCTCATGGCGGTTCTGCTGCTGTGCATGACCGTGATGCGCCGGCTTCTGGCCCGGCGGCAGATGGGAGGCGTGTGACAATGAAAACCGCCTCGAAAATCTTCACCGCGCTCATCTTCCTTTTCCTGTTCGCGCCCATCGCCATTCTCGTCATTTTCTCCTTTAACGAGGCCCGGAGCCTTTCGGTGTTTTCCGGCTTCAGCTTCAAGTGGTATGTGGAGCTGTTTCGGGACGGCGAAACGCTGCAGGCCGTGAAAAACACCCTCATCGTGGCCGTTTCCGCCTCGGTCATCGCCACGGTCATGGGTACCGCCGCCGCCGTGGGCATCGACAAGCTCCGCAGCCGGTATATCCGCTCGATCCTGAACACGGTGACGGATATTCCCATGACGAATCCGGACATCATCACCGGCATCTCCATGATGCTCATGTTCGTGTTCGTGGGGCGGCTGTTCGGCGCGGCGTCCAGCCTTAATTTCGTGACGCTCCTCATCGCCCATGTGACCTTTTGCCTGCCCTATGTCATTTTGCAGGTGCTGCCGAAGCTCCAGCAGATGGATCGCTCCCTGCCGGAGGCCGCGATGGATCTGGGATGTACGCCCATACGGGCATTTTTCAAGGCCGAGGCTCCGGAGCTCATGCCGGGCATCATCACGGGCTTCATCATGTCTCTTACCCTGTCTCTGGACGATTTCGTCATCAGTTATTTCACCAGCGGCAACGGCTTCCAGACCCTGCCCATCCGCATTTACAACATGACGAAAAAGACGGTCACGCCGAAGATGTACGCGCTGGCCACCATCACCTTCTTCGTCATTCTGGCGCTGATGCTCCTTTCCAACCTCACCGACAACGACGACAGCCGCCGGATGCGCGTCATGCGGAAAGCGAAGCGCATGGAGCGCCGGGCGCGCAGCGCAGAAAGACGCGCCCGGCGTCTGGAGAGGCTCGCCGCCGCCGCGCCGCCGAGGAGCCGCCGCATCATTGCCGTGTGCGCCATCGCCGCGGCGGCCATAGGGCTCATTGCCGCCTACGCCGCAAGCCGCAGTCAGGCTCTTGTTCTGAACGTATACAACTGGGGCGAGTATATCTCCGACGGCTCCGAGGGCAGCATGGATGTCGTCAAGGAGTTTGAAAAATGGTACGCTCAGGAATATGGCCAAAAGGTGAGGGTAAACTACGTCACCTTCGCCTCCAACGAGGATATGTACGCGAAGCTTGCCTCCGGCGCGGTGAGCTACGACGTCATCATTCCCTCGGACTACATGATCGCGCGGCTCATTGACGAGGACATGCTCCTGCCTCTGGACTTTGAGAACATCCCCAACTACGAAAACATCCCGGAGAATTTCCGCAGCCTTTACTACGACCCGGACAACGCCTATTCCGTGCCCTATACCTATGGCATCATCGGCATCATCTACGACGCCAACAAGGTCGATGAGGCGGACGTCGGCACATGGGAGCTCATGTGGAACGAGAAATACGCCGGGCAGATATTGCAGTTCAACAACTCCCGTGACGCCTTCGGCACCGCCATGTACCGCGCGGGCCTCGACGTAAACGCCGACGATTTTTCCGTCTGGGACGAGGCTCTCGACGCGCTCATCGCCCAGCGCCCGCTGGTAAAAAGCTATGTCATGGACGAGATATACAATCTCATGGAGTCCGGCGAGGCCGCCATCGCCGCCTATTACGCCGGGGATTACTTCACCATGGCCGACGCTCAGGCGGACAGCGTGGATCTGCGGTTTTATTACCCCGACCCGACAAACTACTTTGTGGACGCCATGTGCATCCCGTCCTGCTGCCAGAACAAGGAGCTGGCCGAGCGCTTCATAAACTATATGCTCTCCGCCGAGCCTGCCATCGCGAACGCGGAATATATCTGGTACGCCTCCCCCAACCGGCTGGTGTATGAGGACGAGGGCTATATCGAGGAGATGGGCGAGGAAGCCATGGAGATACTGTATCCCGACACGGAAAATTTCTCCGAGCTTTATAACAAATACGCCTATCGGAACCTCGACAGCGAGCATTTGAGCTTCCTGAACACCCTTTGGGAAACGCTGAAGATAAACTGACGCGCGGAAAGCCGCAGAGCATTAAAAAACTCACGCCTATGTACAAGAGGCCGGGTCGCTCCCGGCCTCTTTCGTATTCCCGCGCTGCCTTGACACGCCTTTTTCGGCTCTGCGGCAGGGTTTTTATCCTCCGTCCTTCGTATCCGCCGGGAAAAACGCCGCCCTTCCCGCATACAAATTATTTAGCCATGTGGTTTTCAGCCACGTCCCCAGCTCCCGCTTCTGCTCCGGCGTCAGTTCGTCCGCGTTGACAAGCTGACCGCCTGTATGAGCCCAGGCCCGGACTTTTACCGGCTCCTTTGGCCGCCGCATTCCCGCCATGCCGGCGCCTCCTTTCCTTTCAGGCTATTCCGGCGGCGGGACGTCCTATGCGTCGTTTTTCCGTCCGTTTGTCCCTTATATGATAAACCGCCGCCCAAACGTATACCCGCGCAGGAGGAAGGTCGATGTATGAATAACGCTCCCGGCGTCCCCGCTATCGCCGCCGCCTATATCCGCGTGTCCACAGACGAGCAGGCGGAGCAGTCCCCGGAATCCCAGCTTATCGAGATCCGCAAATATGCCGGCCAGCACGCTCTCGTCCTCCCCGATGAATACATTTTTGCGGACGAGGGGATCTCCGGCAAGGCCGCCAATAACCGCCCCGCTTTTCAGCGCATGATCGGCATGGCCAAGGAAAAGCCCCCGCGGTTTCGGACGCTCCTGCTCTGGAAATTTTCCCGCTTTGCCCGGAATCAGGAGGAATCCATCGTGTATAAGGCGCTTCTCCGGCAGCAATGCGGCGTGGAGGTCGTGTCCGTGTCCGAGCCGCTGCCCGGCGGGCCGTTCGCGTCCCTCATCGAGCGCATTATCGAGTGGTTCGACGAGTTCTACTCTATCCGTCTGTCGCAGGAGGTCAAGCGCACCATGTCCGTCAAGGCGGCGCGCGGGGAATTTCAGTCCAGCCCTCCTTTCGGCTATCGCGCCCACATGGAGCCGGGCAGAAAGACGATCCTCGTCCCCGTCCCGGAGGAGGCCGCCATTGTACAGGAGATATTCCGGCGCTTTATCGGCGGCGAGGGATTTTACGCCATTGCCCGCCGGCTCAACACGCAGGGCGTCAGGACCCATCGCGGGAACGCCTTTGAGAACCGCACGGTGGAATACATCCTTCGGAACCCCGTCTACATAGGCAAGCTCCGCTGGACGCCCACGGGCCGCGCCCGGCGCGATTTTTCCAACCCCGATACGATCACCGCCGACGCGGAGCACGAGCCCGTCATCGACCGCGCCACATGGGACGCGGCGCAAACGCGCTGCGCCCAGATAAAGGCCGCGTGGGGCTATAAGGCCCGGCCCTCCCATGAGCTGAAGGACTGGCTGAGCGGCGTCGTCCGCTGCTCCCGCTGCGGCGCCACGCTCGTTTTTACAAAGCCGCACTATTTCAAGTGCAACAATTACGCGCGGGGACGATGTCCCGCCGCCCAGCATATCCACATCGATCTGCTGCATGACGCTGTGATTGGCCGTCTGATGCTTGACGCGGGCTTTTCCTCTCCGCTTGCCTTTTCCGCCGCCTGCGCCGCTCCCTCCGGCAGCGACGAGCTTGACCGGCTGGAAACCGCGCTCGCCGGCCTTCGCCGGCGTGAAGCCCGTCTTCTGGACGCCTACCTCGGCGGCGTGATGGAGCTGGACGCATACGCCGATATGAAAGCTCCCCTCGACGCCTCCATAGCCGAGACGGAAGCGTCTGTCGAATCCCTCCGCGCCCGCCGCACACAGCAGGACGCGCAAGCCGCCCTGCAGGACGGCATTCGCGCCGCCCTCGCAGCGCTGATTTCCCCGGAAGCGTCCGCAGCAGATAAAAATAACGCAATCCGCAGCGTAGCGGAACGCATCGTATGGGATAAGGCGTCAAGCACTCTGGATATCACCTACCGTCTGACCCTCTGATTTTTCCCTTTATCGTAGCCTGCCGGTGTACGGAGGGCCGGACGGTGAGCTTGGCGCGTCGCTGCGCTACCTCAGCCAGCGCTACGCCATGCCCTACCCCGAGCTCAAGGCCACTTTGACCGACATCGGCGTAGAGGAGCTCGGCCATCTTGAAATGATCGGCGCCATCGTCCATCAGCTCACACGGAATATGACCGTGGACGAGATAAAGGCATCCGGCTACGATACCTATTTCGTCGACCATACGGCGGGCGTTTACGCGCAGGCCGCAGCCGGCTGGCCGTTCAACGCCGCGTCCTTCGCCGTCAAGGGCGACGTCATCGGCGACCTGACCGAGGATATGGCGGCGGAGCAGAAAGCCCGCGTGACCTACGACAACATCCTGCGTATGTGCGACGACCCGGACGTTATCGACGTCATCCGCTTCCTGCGCGAGCGGGAGGTCGTCCACTTCCAGCGCTTCGGCGAGGCTCTTCGCCTCGCCACCGACCGCATGGACGAGCGAAACGTCTACGCTACGAATCCGGCGTTCGACAAATAAGCCCCGCGGGGCATATCGACTGAAAAGCGCTGCCTCTTAGCGAGGCAGCGCTTTTTGGTTTTGGGAATAACGGATCACTGAGCGATAAAGTCGGCAAAGCTGAGCGCGCCGAACTGGGTGACGAACATTTCAAACGGGAAGGCGTTCACGTCCGCGCCGAATCCCACGCCGGAAAGCTCGCCCAGCGCCATGGAGCGGGCGCTGTCGTCAAAGGTGCCGTCGCCCACGCCGTCATAGTTGGTCATATACTCCGTCAGATACGCGACATATGCGTCAAATTCCTCCTGCGTGGCAGGCTCGGCGGTGCTGTCCAGCGTGTTGGACTGGTTTTCCGTGCCGTCGGTGGCCGGGACAGAATCGTCCGCGGCGGCAGCGCTTTCGGCGGGCTCTACCATGATGATGCCGCTGTCAAGAACGGTGATAACGCCGTTGACGGTGGATGTATCGTCCACATCCAGAACGGAGACATAGCTGGTGTCGGTGACGTTCCAGACCGCGCCGTTGGTGAGGGTGACGATAACGCCGTTGTTTACCGTCTCGGAGGCAAAGCACTCCACGCGGCCAAGATTTTCGCGCTCGCCATAGGTCAGGCCGTCCTCGCCGACGATTTCATCGCCGCCGTAGGCAATGGTCTTGTCAACGCCGTCCACCGCGTGCTCCACATAGCCGGAGGAGATAACGCCGGTGAGCTCGGAATTGTCCAGCGTAAGAACAAGGTTCTTGGACACGAACTGGTGGCCGTTATAGATATCGCCCTCCAGCGCGGTGTCGCCGTTGCAGTCCTGGAAATAGGCCTGAACCGCCTCATTGTAGTTATAACCGCCGGAGGCCCACATCGTGCTGGCCGGGCCCCAGTTGTCGGCGCTGGTCACGTCGAAGCCTTCGTCCTTGGGGGCGACGGAATCGTCGAACACGATCTGGCTGCCGCCCAGAGATCCGGGATCGTCCGAGTCAAAGGCAAGGAGCAGAACCGGCGCTGTGATTTTGGAGTTGCGGACATACAGATTGGAGCCGGTAGCGCCCATGATCATATCGGCGGAAGCGGCGTTGTCGTCAATGTTCTCCTGCGTATAACCGTCGCCGGTCCCCTTATAGACAAAGGCGATCTCACCGGCGGTCAGGTCGGCGTCGGAGACAAAGGTGATGCCGCCGGCGTTGGAGTGGCACATGACAATGCTCTTGCGGGCGTTGACGGTGGTGCCGTTGACATAGGCGGAGGAGGCATACTCGTTGGCCTCTACGTTGCCGTAGTCGGCGTTCACGGTGCAGTTGGAATAAACGTTGATATTCGCGCCGATGGAATAGGAGGAATAGCCGGTGCGGCCCTCGTCCATATCCGTGATATTCAGCTCGGAATCAATAAGGGTGTTTTTGCCCGCGAAGTAATACAGGCTCGTGTCATTGGTCTGGGGCAGGGCGACCATATCCTCCTCGGACTCCACAGCGGCCAGTTCTTCCAGATACTCGTCGGTCAAACCGGTGGCAGCCACGGCAAACTCCGCAAGGGTCATTTCGGTACCGTCCTCATTGAAATAGCCCTCGCCGTCCTTATAGGCCGCGTTGAGCTCCGTCAGATCGTCCTCGGTGGGGTTTTCCGTACCGTCCACAGACAGGGATGCCCAGCCGAAAGAATTGATGATGGTGTTGTAGTAATAGTTATCGTAATAGTCGCAGTACTGGCAGGTACGCACCACGCCGTGCAGGCCAAGAACCCAGACCGCGCAGTCCTCGCCCTCCAGATCGCCGGTGGAGGTGAGGGTGGAGTTGGACACATAAATGGTGGGATAGGAGTCGTGGGTGCTCAGGCCGCCGAACAGGGCGGTACGGGTAACGCCGTCGCCGGTAATGTTTACGTTATTCATAAACAACGTGCTGTCGCCGGTAACAGCCACAGCGCAGCCGTCGCCGGTAAAGTCGTTGCCGCCGGACTCATGGTTGCCGGTCTGGAGGATGTGGAAGGTGGAATCGTCGATGCGGTATTCGCCGTTGATAACGGTGACAACGCTCATGTCGGCCTGATCGGCGGTAATGTCCGCGCCGGAAATGCCGTTTTCGTCATACGTCCCGTTCAGGGCGGAATCGGCGGTGACCAGCGTGTCCCCATCCTTGGTCAGGATGGACTGCGTTTGGAAGGTCTGCGAGGAGTCGGCGCTGGTGGTCAGGGGAACGACCTCCAGAACGACGGAGCCGGTGTAGGTTCCGGCCTTCTGGGCCATTACCTGTCCGTCCACGGTCATGATGACACAGTAACCGTCGGGAGCGGCGTACTCGTTGTCGGCCTTGAGGGTCAGGCCGTCGGGAAATTCGGTCTTCTCGGTGATGATGGTCGCGGCCTCCGCCGAAGCGGCCGCTTCATCGGAGGCCTCGCCGGACGCCATGGCGCCCGCGCCGAAGCTGGCGACCATAGCAAGCGCAACGAGGATACTGAGCAGTTTCTTCATAGTTTTTCCTCCTTTTAAATTTGTGCGTTTCCTGCACGCACCTGTCAATACAAGTTTATTCCTTCACAAGCGGTCTGTCAAGAAAAACAGTGCTCTTCCTGTCGGTAATATCGCCGGCGGCGCCGACGGGCCTGCGCTCATTGCGTTTCCCCGTGTGACATGCTATAATTGGTTTGACAGTCTGACAGACAGAGCAAGATTCGGATAAGGAGAAAGCGATATGCTTACATTGGAGAAAGCGAAAGAACTGAACGCCGCGATGGTCACGGAGGAGCATCTCGTCATCCACGCGCTGAATGTCTGCTATGCGATGGGCGCGATGGCGGCGCATTTCGGCGAGGACGCGGAGCACTGGCAGGCCATCGGTATGCTGCACGACTATGACTATGAGAAGTACCCGGACGAGCATTTGCGGCATACCGCCGAGCCGCTTCTGGCCGCCGGGGTAGAAGAAGACGAGGTTCGCGCGATCCTCAGTCACGGATATGGCATCTGCACGGATGTAAAGCCCGAGACGAACATGGAAAAGAGCCTGTTCACCGTAGATGAGCTGACGGGCATCATCCAGGCCTGCGCCCGTATGCGGCCCCATGGGATCACCGATCTGGAAATCAAGAGCTTTATGAAAAAATACAAGGATAAAAAATTCGCCGCGAAGTGCGACCGCGCCCTCATCCAGCAGGGCTGCGATATGCTGGGCATGGAGGTGCGGGAGGTGGCGGAGATCTGCATCGAGGGGATGAAGGAGCACGCCGCGGAGATCGGGCTTCTCGGCACGGAACC
>CAZEXC010000025.1:0-18095 GCA_964516625.1 uncultured Oscillospiraceae bacterium
CCAAATTTTATTTGGCTTTTTCGGCTTACGAGGCCTCGCCGGAGGCGCTCATGTCACCGGAGGCGCTCATGTCGCCGGAGGCGGAGGAGCTGCCGGAGGAAGCGGCGGTGAGGGGCTCGGCAAACACGATGGTCACGCTGCCGACGGTCGTATCCTCGGTGATTTCCACGCCGCCGACGGTCAGGCCGTAATACACGCTGAGCGTTACGGGCTCATCCGCGGAGAGCTGGTCAAGGCTCTCCAGCGAAAGCGTGCCGACGCCGCAGTCGCCGGTGATGGTCCATGTGGAATCCTCGTCAAAGGTGAGGTTCGCGTTCTGCACCCAGTTGACGGTCTTGCCGGTCCACTCGGAGTTATAGAAGCGTGCGTTTACCGTGGAGGGGCCGTTTCCCGCGTCGGGGCCGGTCATGGTGACAATCTCGGCCACATAGATATCGCCCACAAGCTCGGTAGTTTCGTCAGACTCGCCGGTGAGATCCCACTTCGTCCGGCTGTTCTGGTCGTAGAAAGAGATCGTGCCGGAGCCGCCGTTGTCGCCGGCCACCAGATAGTTGGTAGCGCCTTCGTCGGCGTAATCAATATAGTTCTGGTTTACGAACAGGCAGCTATGAGTGGTGACGGGCGCGGTGCCGGTGAGGATGACGCAGGCCATGATCTCGCCGGTCTGGGGCGCGGTGGTCTTATCCTCGAACCAGTAGCTTTGCGCGGTGGAGATATCGCTGCCCCAGACGCAGTTGGTCTTGTTGACGAACATATTGAGCATGGGGCAGTTCACATAGCTCGTATCGTCCGCCCACGTCCAGTTCTCGTACTCGGCCGCGTCGTCCTCCCAGGTGGTCTCGTTGGAGCCGAGGTCGTAGAAATCGTAGGCGTCCGGGTCAAAGGAGCAGATGATGCGGCTGTTATAGGCCTCCACGCCGATCCATGTGCCGCTGCCGCCGGAGCGGGTCTTGATGCCCGATACGCCCTCCAGATCGCAGTTAAAGGCGAAGATATAGCCGTTGGAGGCGGAGCACAGCGCCGCGTCCATATTGGAGTGGAGCGAGGAGTTATACACAAATACATAGCTCTCGTCGCCGCCGATGGAATATACCCCCGCGCAGCCGCGGCCATAGGTCGTGGCGGAGAGCCGGTTGGCGACGATGACGCCGCCGCCGGTATCGGTGGTCAGGGCGGTGCCGGTCTCGTCCGCGGTGACGAGGATGGCGATATCGTCGTCCTCCGCCTCGGAGAACACAGGCGCGGCGTAGGCGTTCCAGTCCTCGGTCAGCTCTGCGCGCTCGGCGGAGCCAAGGTCAAGGCCCGGGCGCTCCTGCACGAGACCGAGGAGCGTTTCATAGTCTATGACAGGCTGGCCGTCGGCGTCGATGAAATCATCGGCGTTCAGGGCGATCTTGCCGCCCATGCCGGCATAGAAGCCGTGGCCGCCGGAGGAGCAGCCGAAGTAACGGCCTCCGGTGACATAAGCCGTGCCGCCCGCGACGGCGTAAAGGACGTTCTCCGTTCCTATGATGGCGGGGTCGTTCAGGACAAGGGCGCTGTCGTCGTCGCCGAAGTCAATATCGTCAAAGGACTTTATCGCGTAGTCTGTGCTGTTGCCGCCGTCCACGAGCACGGAGGAACCGAGGCCGTAGAAGTTCGCGGCTTCGGAGGGGCCGTAGGCGATGGTGTTGTTGCAGGACTCAAGACCGTTTACCGTGACGGCTTCGCCCGCCTGCACCATGAGCGTGGCCACGTCGCCCTGAATGACCTGATCGACGCCGTCCACGATATGCTCATAGGCGCGCTCCCACTCGGCGTTGGTGACCGCGCCGGTCATCTCCGTGCCGATGGATTTGTAAAGATAGCAGGTGTAAATGTGGAAATCGCCGGGACGGGGGCCGTTTTGGTAGCTGTGAACGTAGTTATACAGACGGATGAGGTCGTAATCCTCGCCGTACACAAGCCCCTCCGTCTCATAGACGGCGTTTATGATCTGCGCTTTGGTGGCATAGCGGACGTTCTGGGTGATGTAGATCATCTGGTAGAGCATACCGTCCACGGCATAGACCGTGCCGGTCTCCACGCCCATGGTGGACACATACTTGTTGGAGCCCTCGCCGTCCACATCGGCCACCTCGTCGAACACGTCGTCGGGAAGCTCCGCGCCGGCGGCCACGGCGCCGTCCAGGATGGAGTCGCTGGGAACATCCGCCGAGGCTGCTGCGGACGCCGCCGCGTATACGTCGATGGCGCCGGTATCCTCGTCCTCAGCCGCAGCGTAGGCGGTCAGGTCAACGTCCGCCAGCGCAGCCGGGACGTTATAGGTGCCGCCGTCGATAACGACGGTCTCCATCTCGGTCATATCGACCTCATGGCCGGTGGCCTCGCCCACGGTCTGCGCCGCTTCGCACACCGCGGCATAGAACACGCCGCCGCAGCTTGCAAGCGCCGTTTCGGGCAGGTCGGTCAGCGTGGAGGGAAAGCTCCAGCCCGGCGTGCGGTTGAGGTCATAGAAAGAGCCGCTGCCGATGGCCGTTACGCCCTCGGGGATAAGCACCCATCCGCTGGCGTTGGTGATGACCGCAGTGCCGTTTGCGCCGATGGCGGTCACGGGATAGCCGCCGAGCTCCGCCGGGAAGAGGATGACCTCCGCCGCCTTGATGGCGTCGCTGGTGGAGACGATGGTGGCCTCCCCGTCAGAGACGGTATAGTACCATCCGCCGTAAACCTGTGTCTCGCCGGTCTCCGGCGCGTCCTCCTGCGCCGGGGAGCTGACGGTGGTCAGCATGGCCAGCGCGGCGGGGTCCGTGACCTCGATTTGGACGGTGCATCCGGCAAAGGCCAGAAGCATCGCCGCGCAGAGCAGCAGAGCAATGATTTTTCCTGATTTCATATTGCGCTCCTTTCAAAATTTATTTTTTGTGTCGTTATGCTGAATAGCATTATAGCATACATATTCCGATTGAAAAGCGGAAAAATACTTTCGTGAAAAAATCAGTCCCATAACCGTTCGGGATACAGCCCCCGACCGCGCATATCCGCAAGAGCCGCCTGCAGCGCGGGCAAATCGTCCCGATAGGTGACGCCGTGCCAAACCTCGTCCGTCGGGAGAAGGCGCACCCGGTCGCGGCCGCTGCTCAGGCAGGCGTTTACCACCGACGGCAGGAAAAATTCCGCCTTTTCGGGGGCTCCCGGCACGTCGTTTTTCAGAAAATCCGTCATTTGCTCCTCGATGGCGTCCAGAAAGCTCCGGCGGAAGCCCCACGTGTTCAGGCTCACCGGCGCGTCCGGGTCAAGGCTCCGCCACGTCAGGCCGCCGTCCTCCGTATAGGCGGGCGCGTCCGCCGGGCCGCGTATGGCGGTGCGTTCCGTGACGGTGAGCAGGTATCCGTCCCCGTCGGCGGCGCAGACGCCCCGCGCCACGGCGCCGTTTTCCGTCAGGGTGTTTTTCAGCCTGTAGGCCGCCAGACAGTGGGTATGCTCATCGCCGTCCTCGGCAAGGAAATCGTACAGCGCCCTGAAAGCGCCCCGGCCATAAAAATCGTCGGCATTTATGACGGCAAAGGGGCCGTCGATGACATGCCGCGCCGCGCGCACGGCGTGGGCCGTGCCCCAGGGCTTCTCCCTCCCGGCCGGGACGGCGAATCCCTCCGGCAGATCCGACAGTTCCTGAAACGCGTAGCGCAGCTCGCACCGCCGCCCGATACGGTCGCCGACGCGGGCACGGAAATCCCCTTCCATCTCTTTTTTTATCACGCATACAATCTTCTCAAAGCCCGCGCGCACGGCGTCATAGGCGGAGTAATCCAAAATGACCTGACCCGCGCCGTCCACGGCGGTCATCTGCTTGAGCCCCCCGAAGCGGCTGCCCATGCCGGCGGCCATGATGATCAGAACAGGTTCCATACGCGCACCTCGCAGAAGAAAATGTAATATAATGCAATATCATGTTATATCAGTATAGCATGAGACGGACGGATTGACAATCGAAAAAGAATTAGCACTCTAATATCAAGAGTGCTAAAATTAACATTTTGTTCATTGTTTTACATAAATTTATTAACAATTTATGTGTATAATACAATCAATAAAACAAACGGAGGTAAACGAAAATGTTTGATATGGTTCCTTTCACGACGAGATATACGAGCGGCAAGATCTGGGATCCCTTCCGGGAGTTCTTCGGCACGGTGTGCCGCTCCGCCGCCACGGACATCAAGGAAACGAACGACGCCTTTGTCATCGAGACGGAGCTTCCCGGCTATGACAAGAGCGGGATTTCCGTCAACATGAAGGAGGGCGTTCTGACCGTCCGTGCCGAGCGGCAGGCCGACAACAGCTCCGACGGCGACAGTTATATCCGCCGGGAGCGCTCCTCCGAGACCATAGAGCGCAGCTTTGAGGTCAGCGGCGTCGACGCGGACGCTGTCACCGCCGCCTACGCAAACGGCGTGCTCACCGTGACCCTTCCCAAAATCCCCGAGGTCATCCCCGAGCAGCGCCAGATCCAGATCGCGTAACGGGAAAAAGCATTGAAACAGCTTCCAATTTGCCGTAAACGCCAAAGAGCTGGATTTGATAAAGCAGAAAATGGCGCGGGCCGCACGGAAAACATGAGCGCCTGTCTGCGCAAGATCCGTGCGGTGTAAAAAAATCAAGGGAGAACGGCAGACAAGCTGCCGTTCTCCCTTGATTTCAGGTCGATATGGATCTCCCGGCGGGCTTCAGTCCAGCACCAGAGACGGGGCGGAGTAGGTACGGGAGGCCAATTCGCTGTTGAGCAGGTACAGGCTGCGCGGGTCATCGCCGTAGAGCTCCATCTTGGTAATCTGGTCGGCGGAGTTCTTCTCCTCCTCGCCCTGCTCCTTGACGAACCAGTCCAAAAACTGCGTGGTACGGTAGTCGTTGGCAGCGATCGCGGCGGCGTAGATCCCGTTGATCAGCGAGGTCACATATTGTTCATGCTCCAGAGCCGCCTGCAGCGGGTCGATCAGGCCGGTGAACGTCTTGTCCGGCTTGCCGATGGCAGACAGGGTGACGGTCACGCTGTTGTTGTGGAGATAGCGGTAAAAGAGCATGGCGTGATCCATCTCTTCCTTTGCCTGGATCTCGTACCAGTTGGCAAAGCCGTCCAAGCCCTTGGCATCATAGAAGTTGGCGATATCCAGATACAGGTATGCGGAATACATCTCCTTGTTGATCTGATCGTTCAGCAGCGCCGAAACCTTTGTGTCCATAAAATCATCCTCCGTTTTTTGCTTTTTCGGCATTAGGCATCGTCTTTTTGCCTTGCTTGCTTATCATGTTATTGTACAATAGAAAAGCCGGAATTACAAGACTTTTTTCAACAAGCTGCCGACCGATCAGAGGATCGGCCGGCAATTTTTATAAGATCACTGATGGATCTGCTCGAGCACCGAGGCAAACGCCGCCACAGAGGGCTTTTCCTCGTCCTCGTGCCAGAAACACAGGAGATCCTCCGCCACGCCGATATCGTAGCATTTGAGCTCGCTGTGCAGGCTCATGCGCGAGAGCATGGTGGACACAAGAACGCCCTGACCGAACTCCGCCGCCATATAGGCCGATTCGAGGTTCGGGGATATCATGATCTCCGACGGGGTGAAGCCAAGCTCCCGGCACTGACGGCGGGCGCGGCTTTTGCTCTCCGAAAGCGCCTCCCGGCTGGAGGCCGCCTTGATAAACGGCTCGTTCCGAAAATCGTCCACCGTGGCGGTATCCGTGGCCTTCGGGTGATCCGGCGACACGAGAAGCACCAGCGGCGACTCCTGAATCTTGAGCTTTTTCAGTCCCACGCCGGTCGGCGCAAACTCCTTGTATGTGATGATAAGATCGAGCTTGCGGCTCAAAAACAGCTCGTTCAGCTCATACTGCGGGTGCTTTTCCCCGACAAAGCGGAGGGCGGGGTTGTTCTGCTGGAGTATCCGCAGCGCGCGGCTGATGCTGCCCGATATCTCCAGCCATTCGAGATAGCCGATGTGCAGGGAGTTGAACATATTGTCGTAATAGTTTTTCGTCTGCTCTATGACGGCCTCGAATTTTTCGCTGTATTCCCGGAAAAAGGCATAGAAAGCCTCGCCCGCTTTCGTCAGCTTCACATAGTGGTGCGTGCGGATGAAAAGCTGGAAGCCCAGATCCTCCTCCATTTTCGCGATGTACTTGCTGACCGATTGCTGGGTCATATACCGTATCTTCGCCGTTTCCGTAAAGCTGAGCGTCTGCGCCAGCGTCAAAAAACAGCGGATGGATACCTCGTTGAGCATATACGTCCCTCCGAAAGCCAAGCACTTTCCGATCCCGATATTATATTATAGTAGCAAAAGCAGGGAAAAATCAAGTCTGCGGCAGACTGCGCGGCGCGCCCCGGCCTTTGGCAAAGGAGCCGATGATAATGAGCGCCAGTCCGATGCCCACGCCGAGGAAGAGGGAGTCAAAGGGAAGACCCGCAAGCTTCCCGACAAGGACGGCCACCGGCCCCGCGATAATGGACGCCACGGCCCACCTTCGCCCGACCCTGCCCGGGAAAAACAGCGCCGCGCACAGGGAGGCGAAAACAGCCGCCGCCCGGAAGCCCATGGACATGAACGCAAAATCCAGAATCGTGTCTCCCAGAGAGCCCATGGACAGAACGCATGCCAGCGCCAGAATGAGCACCATCCAGACCCGGCCCATGAGCTTCTGCTTTCCCGGCCCGTCGAAGCGGTGGGTGAAGCGGTCGAGGATATCCTCGTTCAAAACGAAGGACATGCCGAGCGCGAGGCCCGCGCCGGTGCCGACCACGGCGATGAACAGCGTGCCGAGCACGATGCCGCTCAGACCCGCGGGCATATACTGCGTCACAAACGTGGTGAGCGCCGTTTTGGCCGCGAGCCCGGGAAAATGCGCGCGCATATACAGCCCCACCAGAATGCCGCCGATGCCGATAGGAGGGATCAGAAAGGTGGAAATGAGCGCGCCCCGGCGGGCGGCGGCGTCGGATTTGGCCGAAAGGATGGCCTGCGCGTAGGTCTGGGTCGTCAGAACGCCCAGAAGCAGCGACACGCCTGCGCCGAGGTCGGTTCCCGCGCCGCGGGCAAAGAGGCTGAAAAACCTGACGCCCTCGGGATTGTCGATGCCGCGCACCATATCCACAAAGCCGCCCGCGCCGCCTGTCAGATACAGGACGATGGCGCCGCTGCCGATCATGGCGACGTACAGAAGCACGAGCTTTAAAATCCCCACCATGCCGGCGCCCTTCCGGCCGCCGATGACAACGTACAGTATCATAAACACCGTGGTGATGATAAGCTCCGCCGTCAGCCCCAGAGACGGGAACAGGACGGCAAGCACCGCCGAGGCGGCCAGCATCTGCGAGATGATGTTTATAAAGGTTCCGATGGTATTGAGTATTGACGCGGAGAGCCCCGCCGCCGGGCCAAATTCGCGCTCCACGATGCCGATAAGCGTATGACCGCCGTTGTGACGCAGGGGATTGGCAAAGACCAGCGCCAGCACAAGGCAGGAAATGCCGCCGCCCAGCGTGAACCACCAGGCGGACATGCCGTAGGTATAGGCAAGCTGCGCCGTTCCGACGGTAGACGAGCCGCCGACCAGCGTTCCCATGATAAGGCCGGCGGTGACCGCCGCGCCGTTTTCCTGACTGCCGCCCTTTATGCGCGTGCCGGAATACACGCTCAGCGCCAGAATGAGCGCCACCGTGCCCAGCACGCCGATAAGCTGAATATCCATGTAAATTTTTCTTCCCTCTCTAAAACCCCTTACCGCAAGGAAGGACGCCGCGCAGCGGCGCACGGCCGGATCGTCGGCTTACACGGGGTCGCTCAGGAACTTCTTTTCCAGACGGAAAACCTCGAAAAGCTGCTTGTCGCGCTTTGCCTTGAGCTCCTCGATGTCCATGCCGGTGTAGTCGTAAAACCCCTTGCCCGTCTTGATGCCGAGCTCGCCGGCGTCCACATGCTCCTGAAGCACGCGGGGCATTTCGTCGCCGTTTTCGGGCATGGTATAGGACTTGTTTTTATAGTTGTTGGCGGTCATATCGAGCCCGCCGAAGTCCGCGCGCTTGCAAAGGCCCAGCACGCAGGCGCGGGGGATAAAGGACGCCTTGGCAGCCAGATCGATGGCCTCCGCGTCGCAGTAGCCGTTGTCCAGAAGATAGAAAACCTCGCGGTTGAGGCACTGCTGAAGGCGGTTTACGATATAGCCCCGAATAAATTTTTTCATAAGAACCGCGGTCTTGCCGCACTGCTTCAGGAGCGCCACGGCAATGTCGGCGTATTCCTGCGGAGCCTGCTCGCTCTTGACGACCTCCACCAGCGGGATGAGCTGGGGCGGGGCGTACCAGTGGCAGATGATCTGCCGGGGCAGGAGCTTTTCGGGCACGACCTCGAAAATGTTCATGGCCGAGGTATTGGAGGCGATGATCGCGTCTGCGGGGGCGCAGGCGGCAAGCTGCTCGTAAAGCGCCTCTTTCGCTTCGCGGTTTTCCACGATGGTCTCCTGAATGAAATCCGCTCCGGCAACGGCATCCTCCACCGTCGCGGCAAAGCGGATGCGGCCATAGATGACATCCACGTCCGCGGGGGCGATCTCCCCCTCCTGCGCGAACGTCTCAAGCTGCGTTTTGATGGCGGCCTGCGCTTTCTCGCGGGTAGCGTCCGAGCGGGTCCACATCGTCACCTGATATCCGCCCGCTGCATAGGTCTGGGCGATACCGGGGCCCATAGTGCCCGCGCCCAGCACAGCGATTTTTTTGATATCCTCAAGGGTCTTCATACTGACATCTCCCTGCTGTTATCTGCTTTCGGCGCCGCCGTATGCTTCCGGCGCGCCGCTTTCGTGAAATTTTTACGGCGTAAGACTGCAAGCCGGAATTTTGTGGCTTCCGGCTTGCATCGCGAATGTACTTAAAAAACCAAATTACGGAAGGATCAGAAGGAGCCCGGCTCCCATGCGACCAGACGGACGAAGCCGCCGTCGGCCATCTCGCAGCGGAAGGGGAAGGCGGCAATGATCATGCGCTTGCCTGTTACCTCGTCGATGTCGCCGCCGGCGTTTTCCACGGTGCAGACGCCGTTTTGCATATACAGGCGGTGGCAGGGCTCATAGTCGGGATGGGTGACGGTGGGGTCAAGGCCGGTGGCCTTGCGGTAGGCCTTGTCGAGCCACGGCATCTGCTCGCTGAGGGGATCGTGCCACAGAGGGCCGTCGGTCGCGCCCCAGGTGCCGGAAATGCCCTTGATGTGCTTTTCGTGGATGAGCCAATTTGCCAGCTCCGGGCCCTCGCCGGGGTAGTAGTTGTAATACTTGTCGTTGTTCAGACGCCAATAGTGATGGAACCCGGTGTTGATGACGACCCAGTCGTTTTCGCGGATCTCCAGACCGCTCTTCTTGCAGGCGGCCTCCACCTCGGCGGGCTTGATCTCGTGCCAGATGTTGCCCATCTTGGCGGGATCGCCGCCGGCGGCGTTCCACTTTTCCTCGAACTCGTCCTTCAGGTAGCGCATATCAACGATGACGCCGGTGCCGATGCAGCGCTCCAGATGGATCTCCGCAAGGGTGTAGCCGTTGGCTTCGCGGTCGACCTCCTCCTCGTGGAGGACGTGGTTGGGCGCGTCCATGTGGGTGCCGGCGTGCAGCGTGCCGGTGTAGGTCATGGTGCGCTTATGGAAGCGGCCAAGGTACTGGCCGCGGGGGAACACCAGATCCTGCCGCGCGCCGGGGAACGGCCACAGCGGCGTGTCGACGCCCCAGGGCATGGAAAGATCATAGATCTTCGTCATCTTGGAATCGTCCAGATAAAACTTGCTCTTGTCAAGCGGCATGTAAGCCATAACAAAAACCCTCCTATCAAAGTGTACGCCTTTTTCGAGGCTGTATTTTTACATATTCAGTTTACACCTTAGAATAATTCCAAAGTCAAGCCTATTTTATTGAAATGATTTGTGCGGTTTGCTATAATTAGAGACGAATAGGCTGAAAAGGTGGAAACAACATGAAATACAAGATCGGCGATGTTTCAAAAATCCTGGGCATTTCTCCCGACCTTCTGCGTTACTATCAGAAAAAAGGCGTCGTCCACCCCACCATGGGGGAAAACAACAACTACCGCTACTATGACGCCTGGGACATCAACTTCCTTATCGACTGTCTGTGGTTCAAAAGCTTCGGCTTCGGCATAGAGCAGACGGCCAGGCTCGTTTCCAGCAGCACCTATGAAGACGTGACGGCGGACATGCGGGCCAAGCAGGCGGAGATAGAAAGCTCCATCCGCCGGGAGCAGATGCTGCTTGCCCGCGCCGCGCAGTACCTTGACGAGATAGACCGCGCCCGAACCATGCTGGGGAAATGCGACCTTGTATACAGCCCGGAGATATACCTCTACCTCAACCGCTACAATCACGACTACGACAGGATCGCGGAGCGGCAGGACATGAGCCACCGATGGCTGCAATATATGCCCTTCATGCATCGGAGCTTTGAGATAGGCCGCCGGGATCTGGAAAACAAGACGGAAAATTACGCCTGGGGCTTTTCCATGGACATGGACATCGTAAAGGCGCTGGAGGTCCCTCTGGAGCCGCCGGTGACACATCTGCCCTCCGAGCCGAGCGTCCACGCGGTGTTCACAAGTTCCGGGAAAACGGGCTTCTCCCCCCGGCATCTGGCGTTCGTCATGGATTATGTGCGCCAAAACGGCCTGACCGTCACGGGAAACGCCCGGGGAAATCTTGTCTGCTCCATCATGGAGGACGAAAAGCTCACCGGCTATTTTGAGGTCTGGCTGCCTGTCGCGCCGAAGCCGGAGCTTGGTTTTGCCGCGCCGGAGGCGGGGAGCGCATGACCGGGAAGGTACATCATGTCGGGCGGGTCTGCGCCCTTGTCCTCGCGGGAGGGCGTTCCCGCCGCATGGGGAGCGACAAGGCGCTCCTGCCCGCCGACGGGGAGACGCTTTTAGACCGCGCCGTCGGCTTTTGGCGCTCCTGCGAGAAAATAGAGAACGTCATCGTCTCTGTCGGAGCGGCGGAGCATTTCAAAACGCTCCCGGCGGACGTCCTGTCCGTGCCGGATCTGTATCCCGGCATGGGCCCCATGGCCGGGATACACGCCGCTTTTTCCCTGACGGACGCGGAGCTCCTGTATGTAAGCGGCGTGGATATGCCTTTTCTGCAAAAGGACGCGCTCCTGCCCGTTCCGGCGGGCGACGCGGCTGTTTATGTGAGCGGGGGGCGGCCGGAGCCGCTCTTCGGCGTATACCGCCGGTCGGCGCTTCCGGCGCTGGACGCGGCTCTCCGCGCGGGACGGCGGAAGATGTCGGAGCTGCTGGAGCAGCTTGATACGGAATATACCGCGCTTCCCGAGGCTCTCGCGCCGACGGTGGTGAACCTCAACACGCGGGAGGATTATCTGCGCGCCTGCGCGGGCTCTCCGCCTATGGTGGGGTTCACCGGCTGGTCCGGCTCGGGCAAGACGACCTTCCTTGAAAAGCTCCTGCCGGAGCTGACGGGGCGCGGCCTGCGCGTCGCGGTCGTGAAGCACGACGCGCACAGCTTCCAGATGGATCGGCCCGGGAAGGACACCTGGCGCATGGCGCAGGCCGGCGCGGTATGCACGGCCATCTCCGGCCCCAACGGCTGGGCCGTCCTCGGGAAAGAACAGGTCTCGCTGGAGGATCTCCGCCCGAAGCTTGCCTCCGTGGACATCATCCTTGTGGAGGGCTATAAATACGGCCCGCTCCCCAAGATAGAGATCCACCGGCGCGCCGCGGGGAAGCCTTTTATCACCCGCGATCCGACGCTTCTGGCCGCCGTGACCGACGAGCCGCTGGACGTGGCCGCGCCCCAGCTCGGGCTGGAGGATGCTTCCGCCTGCGCGGAGCTTATCTGCAAAATCTTTTTAAGGGATGACTACGATGAAGGAAAAATTTGACGCCGCGTTTATCCTGCGCTGGACAAAACGCCTTATCGTTTACTGCGCCGGGCTTTTCATCATGGCCGTCGGCGTGGTGTTCTCCGTGAAATCCGCGCTGGGCGTAAGTCCGGTGACCTGTCTGGCAAATGTTTTATACCAGATAGTCCAGACCACGAGGCTGACCGGCGTCGGCCTCGGCGTCTGCACGACGGCGAGCTACTGTCTGTATATTCTGGCGGAGCTTATCATCCTGCGCCGGGATTTTGAGCCGAAAATGCTTTTGCAGATCGCCGCGTCGTTCTTTTTCGGCTTTCTTGTCTCCTGCGCCACGAAGCTCTTTGCTTTCCTGCCCGCGCCGGAGACGTATGTCATGCGCATGGTGTTTCTTTTGTGCAGCGTGCCGCTGGTGGCGCTGGGCGTCATGCTCTATCTCGCGCCGCAGATACTTCCCACCCCCGGCGAGGGCATGAGCCTTGCCATCTCCAAAAAGACCGGCCTTTCCGTCGGGAGCAGCAAGACCATTTTCGACAGCTGCATGGTCCTTATCTCCGGCATCACGAGCCTTGCCTATTTCCACACGCTCGTCGGCGTGCGCGAGGGCACGGTCATATGCGCCTTGACGATTGGCTTTGTGATGAAGCTTTTTATGCGCGTGTTTGAAAAGCCCCTCATGCGCTTCGTGGAGCGGGACACAAAGCTCCAGCAGGCCATGGGCGGCGAACCCTATCCGACCGACAGCACCGGCAAGCCGAAGCTTCTCATATCCGTGGGCTGGGAGTTCGGCTCCGGCGGGTACGAGATCGCAAAGCTTCTGGCCGAGCGGCTGAAAATCCGTTTTTACGGAAACGACGAGCTCATCCCCATGGAAGCGGAGGAAAGCGGCCTGTCCGAGAGCTTTATCCACAAGCACGAGCACAATATGGCCCACAGCGTCGTATACGATTTCATGACCGCGGGCTACGCCATGCACATGGAGCTGCCCCCGCTGGAAAAGCTCTTTGCCGCTCAGGTCAGGATCATCCGGCGCATCGCCGCCCGGGACGAATCCGCCGTGCTGGTGGGCCGCTGCTCGGACTACATCCTTTATAACGACCCGAACAGCTTCCGCATCTTCATCCACGCCCCCACGGACTACCGCGTGGAGCGCATGGCCGAAGCCATGAGCATATCCCCGCAGCAGGCCGCGGCAGATCTGGCCACAACCGACGCCTCCCGCGCCCGGCATTACGAGCACTTCACCGGGCGGCCCTGGGGCGATATGAAATACTATAACCTTGCGGTGGACACGAAAACCTTCGGCACGGAGCGGAGCCTTGAGCTCATAGAGGACGCCATCCGCTGCTGGTGCCAACACCGGGAGCTGGATTACGAAGCCGTCAAAAACGCGCGGTGACAGCATAAGAAAAAAGCCCGTCTTTTCCAAAACCGAGCCGGTAAAAACGGACAACACGCAGAAGCCCCCCGATGCAGGAAAAACAGTCCTGCGCCAGGGGGCGTTCGTTACGGCAGGAAAATGCCGGAGCACAAAGCGGTCTTTCCCTGTCAGCCGGGGCGGCGGGTGACATAGTATACGCCCACGGCGGCAGCAAGGAGCTTGTCCGCCGCGCCTTCCGCCCACATGGAGCCTGTGGCGTGGCAGACGGAAAAGCCGCTTTTCGTGACCTCCGCCTGAATGTACAGCGTCTTGCCCAGCGGCGCGGGGTTCAAGTAGCTTACCTCCATGCTGACCGTCGGGGTCATATAGCCGCCGGAGCAGTACCGGCACAAAAGCCCCATGGTCATATCGAGGATGGAGGCCGTCACGCCGCCGTGGAGCATATCGCTGGGATTTGTCATCCAGCTTTTGCTCTCCATGGCGAGGACAAGGCTCTTTTTTTCATAGTCGCAGGCAAACAGCTCCGCGCCGAGCATGGCGTTGAAGGTGCCGTCGCACTCCCGCTTTACATATTCAAAATACTTTCGGAAGGCGCGCACCATACCCTCCTGAGATTTGAGATCCTCTTTTTCCAAAACAATCACGTTATCCCTCCTCCGGCGCCAGCGTCGGGGAAACCTCCGCCGTCTGCGCGTCCGCGCGCACATACATCACGTCGAGATCCACGTCCCCGTCGATGCCCGCGACGGAGCCGGTGAAGGAATACTGCCAGAAGCTGTGCTCATAGTAAAACTCCGGCCACGCGCCCGGATCGCCCATCCAGATGGTAACGTCTTTTAGGCTGTTGAGCTCGTATGTAAAATAGGCCAGATTCAGATAGGCGTATACGCCCGTTTCATAGCCCGACGACTCCAAAAGCCGGCAGAACTCAAGACACGCCTCCGTCACGGTCTGGCCGTCCACGCTGTCCGTGCGGGCGTCCCCCGTGCCGATGAGCTCCCAGTCGAAGAACACGGGCAGATCGAGGGCATATCCGTCCAGAAGCGAGACGGTATAGACCGCCTCCTCCGCCGCCTCCACAAGGCTCACGGCCTGAGAGAAGAAGTACGCGCCGACCATCAGCCCCGCCGCCTGCGCGCCCTCTATGTTCCGGCGGAAATATTCGTCCTCATACAGGCCGCCCGCCGTGTAGCCCCGGCCCCCGCAGCGGATGATGGCAAAGTCTATCCCGGCCTCCGCGACGGACTGCCAGTCTATCTCGCCCTGATAGGCGGACACGTCGATGCCGCGCAGGAAGGCGCAGTCCTCCCCCGCGTAGGTCACAACGCCGTCGGAGACGGAAAAGGCCGACGTATCCAGCGCGAAGGGCGTCAGCTCCTCCGCCTCGTCTACCCACATAAGACCGCCGCTTCCGTCGGAGACCTGGATCTGTCCCGCGTGCGGGTCGGGCGTCGGTGTCGGCGTAGGCTCCGGGGTCTCCTCCCTGCCGCAGCCGCTCAGCACGCATACCAGCAGCGCAAGCGCCGCAATAAAAGACAAAATTCGTTTTTTCATAGCCCTCTGACTATACCATAAACCCTTTTCTTTTGCAAATCGGCGGACAGCGCGTAAAATCCCCTTGATTTTAGCGGCTTTACCGGCTAAAATAGAAAGCAGCGATAAAATGACCGTTTACGGAGGGAAACGCAATGACTCCTGCTCTGGAAAATATCCTCACTCTCGCCGACCGCGACCTTGCCGCCGGCCGCTACGCCGACGCCGAGGCCGAGTATGCCAAGGCGCTGGAGGCGGACGCCGACCTTTACATAGCCGTCCATGGCCGAGGCGTGGCCCGCACATGGCAGAGCACGCTGTTCGACGGGGATCCCACCGCTCTCATCGCCAGCACGGAGGATGCGTTCAATATGTGCCGCAAGGCCGACGGCAGCGAGGACGCGCTTCTCGCCCGCGTGGCCGTGGATCTGATAAACCTAACGAGCACAAAGTATAACGAGCTTACGCGCATCTACACCAGCATCGCCCGCAAGGAAAATCAGAAGGCTCCCTCCCCCCTGTTCTTCTCCACATGGTCTCTCTCCCGGCCGGAGGGTCTGACGCTGTCGGATATCTACATCCCCCTGATAAACTATCTCGCGGCGCTTATTCAGATAAGCGAATACCTCGACAGGCTCCTCGACGGAAAAGAGGGGCTCAAGCGCCGCCGTCTGCACAATGTCGGGAACCTCGCTATCTTCTATGACTGGCTCATCGCCTTTAACGCCACGGGCCGCGTCAGCGCCTCTTATTATAACGACACCGTCGCCAAGCGCGACGCGCTCGCCCGGCTCCGCGAACGGCTCGAGAGAGAATGCGCCGAGCCGAAATACCGCAACATCCCGAACGAGCGGCCGGAGGGCCGCCCGCTCCCCGGCATAGCGTCCGAGACGGACAGCGAAAGCAAGACCGCCCACTTCGGCTCCCGCCCGCCCTTCGAGATCATATGCCCCGTTTGCGGCACCATCCAGAGATCGAACCGCTCCATCTGCTTCCAGTGCTCCTGCAAGTTCATATTCGACGACGAACAGGACGATTGACAGAGTCATGACCGCGAAAACAAAAGTCCGATATTATATTGAACCCCGCGGAGCGACCCTTGCCGCTGCGGGGTTCATGGTTCTGTCCTTCGCGCTCCGTCTCGCGTGGTGCGTTATCTGGCCGGAGGACGCCTTGGGAAGCGTTTTTCTGACGCAGGCCGTCCTGCCGCTTGCGGCATGCGCGGCGTTTATCTTCTGCCTTTTGCAGCGGGGCGAACGAGCTCTGCGGATGAGCTTCCTCCCCGCGGCCATGGGCGTTTTGTTTTTCATCCTGAAGGCCGGCTCCTTTGTCTGGTGGCACCGGCTTTTATGCACGCTTCTGTATCTTCTGGTGGCCGTCCTCTATGGTCTGGCCGCTTTCAGCGTGTGTCCCGTACGGAAGCTGCTCTATCCGCTGTTCGGGCTGCCGCTGTGCTTCCACATTTTTGTGGAGGATCTCATCATCCGCCGCACGACAAACACCTTCTCCCAGTGGTTTCAGGAGTGGTCCGTGCTGTGCATCATGGCGGGGCTTTTGTGCCTGTCCGCCGCTATACGGGAGCGCCGGGAAGAACCCGGCGGCGCAGAAAACAGCGGCGCGTAAAAAGACGATGTCCCCCGGCGGCCGGAGTCCGGCCGCCGGGGACGCTTCAGACTGCGCTGCCCGCAAGGGCGCGCCGTTCCGCCTCGGACGCTTCCCGGACAGCTCTGGCAAGCTGATCCGGACAGGATGTGGGCCGACCGCCGCAGGATATTCCCCCGCAGAGCGATTCGATCCTGTCCGCCGTCATCCCCTCCACAAGGCGGGATATCCCCTGCAAATTTCCGTTGCACCCGCCGGTAAAGGCGACATTATGAACGACGCCGTCCTCGATATCCAGTGTGATATCCGTCGAGCAGGTGCCTTCCGTCTCGTAATGATAGCGCATATTTTTCCCCCCGTTACGGCAGTTTATCTGTCTTCCCCGCGCCGGCCATCCGCGCCTCATGCTCCAGAGCGGGCACGGAAGCCGCATCGGGAATTTCCACAACTGCATTATGCGCGCTTTTTCCCGTTTGTCAAGCGCCGACCCGCGCGGCGGTGTCCGCTATTTACAGAAGCTGCAAATTTGTATATAATAATAAATCAGCGATGCTATGAGAGGGAATATCATATATGCTGGAATTTGAAGAATATAAAGTAAAGCTCAATAACCGCCGCCCGGATCTGGAAAATCTCCGGGAGGCTATGCATCTTGAGGACGCGCACAGCGAGATCGAAAAGCTCCAGGCCGAGAGCACCGAGGAAGGCTACTGGAACGACCTTGAGCGCAGTCAGAAAGGCCAGAAGCGTCTGCGCTCCCTGCAAAACAAGTGCGACAGCTTCCAAAGGCTCTCCGGCGCATGGGACGACATGTACGCCATCTGCGAGATGGCGCTGGAGGAAAACGACGAGAGTATGCTCCCCGAGCTTCAGGAGAGCTTTGCAAAATTTGAGGAGGAGCTCGAGCAGCTCCGCCTGTCCACGCTCCTGACCGGCGAATACGACGCGAACAACGCCATCCTCACCTTCCACGCCGGCGCAGGCGGCACCGAGGCGCAGGACTGGGCGCAGATGCTCTACCGCATGTACACCATGTGGGCCGACCGCCACGGCTTCAAATACACCCTTATGGACTGGCAGGACGGCGACATGGCGGGCATCAAATCCGCCACCATCAAAATAGAGGGCGACAACGCCTACGGCTACCTGAAAAGCGAGCACGGCGTCCACCGCCTTGTGCGTATCAGCCCCTTCGACGCCTCCGGCCGGCGGCAGACGAGCTTTGCCGCCGTGGAGGTCATGCCGGAGATCGGCGACGCCGGAGAGATCGAGCTTCGGGACGACGACATTAAAATGGACGTGTACCGCTCCTCCGGCGCGGGCGGCCAGAAGGTCAACAAAACAAGCTCCGCCGTGCGCCTGACCCATATCCCAACGGGCATCGTGGTCTCCAGTCAGGTGGAGCGCAGCCATTTCCAGAATTTAGAAAACTGCAAAGAGATGCTCCGGGCAAAGCTCGCGGAGATAAAAGAACGGGAGCACCTCGAAAAGATAGAGGACATCAAGGGCGTCCAGATGAAGATCGAGTGGGGCAGCCAGATACGCTCCTATGTCTTCATGCCCTACACGCTCGCCAAGGACACCCGCACAGGCTACGAAAACGGCAATATCCAGTCCGTCATGGACGGCGACATCGACGGCTTCATAAACGCCTTTCTGGCGATGCAGGCCAACAAAT
>CAZEXC010000026.1:0-17590 GCA_964516625.1 uncultured Oscillospiraceae bacterium
AAAAAACGGGGGCGGCGCGAAATAGATCCCGCGCCGCCCCCGGCAGATACAGATATTTTGTTTTTTCGGGGGGATCTCCCCTTCTCCGCGCGTTCGCTTACATATCGTCCTCAAAGGGCTGGGACGTCTGGCTGCGATAGCCCGCGGCGGCGCTGCGGAAGCGCGCGCGGGACTGGCGGACGACATCCAGCGCCTGAGTAACGGATTCCTCCGCCCCCTTGAGCGCCTCGTCCACATATTCGTTGGCGGCGCGGCGGAGCTCCCGGGTCTTGTTTTCCGCCGTGGCGATCATCTCCTCCGCCCGCGTGCGGGCAAGCTTTACGACCTCCTGCTCGTCCACCAGCTTGCGGGCGCGCTCCTCCGCCGCCTTGCGGACGGATTCGCCCTCGCGCTTGGCGTTGCTGATAAACTCGTCGCGGCGGGCGACAAGGCGCTTAGCCTCCGCTATTTCCGCGGGGAGCTGGCTTTTTATCTCCTCAATGAGATCCAGCGCCTTTTCCCGGTCGATCAGGCATTTGTCGTTGCCCAGCGGTACGCCCCAAGCCTCTGATACCATATTATAAAGCATTTCCACCAGTTCGAGGATACCGTCGTTATCATTCATTGCGGGGTTTGCCTCCTGTCGTTAGTTTCGTTCATCTTCGCGATTATGTCGTCAATTATCTCCACCGGCGCGAACTCCGACAGATCCGCCCCGTAGGCTGCCATCTCCTTGACGACGGTAGAGCTCAGGAACGTATATTTCTCGCATGCCGTGAGAAACAGGGTATCGAGCTCCGGGTTCATTTTTTTGTTGATAAGCGCGATCTGAAACTCATAATCGAAATCGGAAACCGCCCTCAATCCCTTTACGATCACCGCGCCCTCATAAGACTTGGCGTACTCGGCAAGGAGCATATCCGTCGTCGCGACCTCCACGTTGGGCAGCCGAGCCACGGCCTTCCGCGTGAGCTCGACGCGCTCCTCGATGGAAAAAAGAGGCGTTTTTGCCTGATTTTTCATGACGCAGACCACTACCTTGTCGAATATCTGCGCGGCGCGGCGGACAATGTTCAGATGTCCCAGCGTGATGGGGTCAAAGCTTCCGGGGTAGATAGCCGTTTTCATAGCGTCTGCCTCGCATAAATCGTCAGCGAGATTTTGCCGTAATGACGGGTCTTCCTTTTTTCATAAGGAAAAACGGCCTCCGGCATCGACTCGCCTCTCATACTTTCGACAATTATTATACCACCATCATTCAATATGTCAAATGCAAAAAGAGAACCGAGCACATCGTTATACAGTCCCGCGCGGTAGGGAGGATCCACAAAAACGAGGTCGAATTTACCGCAGCCCGCCAGATATTTCAGGGCGTCGGCGCGCACCGTCCGCCCCTGCATCCGGCAGATTTCCAGATTTTTCCGCACCAGCGCGAGGGACGCGGGGCTGTTGTCCACAAAAACGCACTCCCGCGCGCCGCGGGAAAGCGCCTCTATGCCGAGCTGCCCCGTGCCCGCGAACAGGTCGAGCACCCGCCGTCCCGGCACGTCGAACTGGACGATGCTGAACACCGCCTCCTTCACCATATCCGTGGTCGGACGGACGGCGTCGTCCTTCGGTTCGATCAGCCTGCGCCCGCGCGCCGTGCCCGTTATCACTCTCATGGCGTTTCCTCCTGACTGTGGAAATGGTCATATACCGCCTGGGCGGCGTTTCTGGGAACGACGGCGGAAAGCTCCTCCGCCGTGGCCTGACGGATATTTTTCACGCTCTTAAAACGGGCGAGCAGCGCCTTGCGCCGCTTGTCCCCGATCCCGGGGATGTCCTCGAGGGCGGAGGCGACGGTCTTCTGCCGGAGCTTGCGGTGGTATTCTACGGCAAAGCGGTGCGTCTCCTCCTGAATGTTCCCGACGAGGGCAAAAACGGCGGGGTTCGCCTGAATGCCGATCTCCCGCCCCTCCACAGTGGTCAGGGCGCGGGTGCGGTGGCGATCGTCCTTTACCATGCCGAACGCCGGAATACGGACGCCCCGCTCCGCCATCGCCGCCGCCGCGGCGGAAGCCTGTCCCGCCCCGCCGTCTATAAGGAGCAGATCCGGAAGGGGCATGAAATGCTCGTCCCCTTCAAGGAAACGCTGTATCCGGCGGCTCACCGCCTCAAACATGCTGGCGTAATCGTCCTGCCGCTCCACGGTCTTCATGCGGAATTTGCGGTAATCCCGCCTGACCGGGCGGCCATCCTCAAAAACGGTCATGGACGCGACGATGCCGAAATTGCCGGTGTTGGAGATATCGAACGCCTCGATGCGCCGGGGAAACCCGTCGAGGCACAGCATTTTTTGCAGCCATTCCAGCGTCTTGCTCCGGCGCTCGGCCTCGCTCTGGGCGCGAACGCTTTCCTCCCGGGCGTTCCGCTGCGCGGCCTCCAAAAGCTCCCGCCGCGTCCCCCGCCGGGGAACGGACAGCGTTACCCGACGGCCGGAAAGCTGCGCGAGAAATTCCTCCAGCGGCTCCATATCCTCCGGCTCCACAGGCAGAAGCACAAGCTTCGGCCACGCGCCCCGCCGGGCGTAATACTGCCGCACAAGGGCGGAAACAGCCGCCGGGTCGTCCTCCAGCGGCTCGGGCATCAGCTCGAGATCCTTCCCCGTCAGGTCGCCGTCCGTATAGTGCATCACCACGAAAGCGGTTTTCGCCCCGCGGCAGAAACCGACGGCGTCCGTATCCGCGCGGGCGGCCTTGATGACCGACTGGCGGTTCGACAGCTCCTGTACCGCGCGCATACGATCCCGCACCTGCGCGGCCTTTTCAAAGCGAAGCTCCTCCGCTGCGGCGGTCATCTCCGCCTCAAGCTCGCCAAGGAGCTTCTTCGTTCCGCCGCTCAATATCTGCTCCGCCTGACCGACGCGGCGGCGGTATTCCTCTTCGTCCGGCTCGCCGCGGCACCAGCCCTCGCACACCCCCATATGGAAATTGAGGCAGGGTCTGTCCTTTCCGATGTCGCGCGGGAACTTCCGGCCGCAGGCCGGAAGGCGCAGCGCCTTTTGCAGCGTTTCGAGGATGCTTTTGCTCACGCTCCGCCCGCCGTAAGGTCCGAAGTACCGCGCGCCGTCGTCTTTTATTTTGTTTACGATGGAAAACGAGGGGTACGCCTCCCGCCCGTCAAGGCGCAGGAACGGGTAGGTCTTGTCGTCACGCAGGAGGATATTGTAGTGGGGCTGGTGCCGCTTTATAAGGCTGTTTTCCAGCACCAGCGCTTCAAACTCCGTCGCCGCAACGATGACGGAAAAATCCTCCACATGGCTTACCATGGCCGCGACCTTCGGCAGATGTTCGCCGCGAAAATAGCTCGTCACGCGGTTTTTCAGCGCCTTGGCCTTGCCTACGTAAATGACCTCGCCCGCGGCGTCCTTCATGATATAAACGCCGGGAAGCAGGGGCAGCTTGTTTGCTTTTTCCCGGAGGCGGGTTATCTTGTCCTTTTTCTCCATGGCTTTTGGCAAAACGCGAATAAAGGGTGCGCAGCGCCACGCACCCTTTATTCGCTTATACGGTAATGCTTATTCCTCGAACTGCCGGTCGATGAGCTCAGCAAGCGTATCCACCGCCTGAACCTCGTCCACGCCGTCGGCGGCGATGGTGATGACCGTCCCTTTCACGATGCCCAGCGACAGCACGCCGAGCAGGCTCTTCGCGTTCACGCGGCGGTCGTCCTTCTCTACCCATATGCTGCTTTTGAACTCGTTGGCCTTCTGGATAAAGAACGTCGCGGGCCTTGCGTGAAGGCCGACCTGATTGTTGATAGTAACCTCGCGAGTGATCATGCGCTCACCACTCCTTTGCACTCAGTGATTTCTTCCGATTATCTATACGAGCTGATTATCTATGCGATATTTTAGCAAAATTCCTTTGACTTCGCAAACCCTATTTTTATGTTTTGGAGGATTGCACATAACTGCGGCGTTTCCGGGCTCCGTTTTATTTCAGTTCCACAACGGTAACGCCCGTTTCGCCCTCCCCGTAGCGTCCGAGACGGAAGCTTTTGACGAGCCTGCTGCGGCGGAGCATCTGCTGCACGGCGGCGCGCAGCGCGCCCGTCCCCTTGCCGTGGATGATCGTGACGGTCTTGAGCCGGGCGCGGTAAGCGTTGTCAAGATACCGATCCACCACGAGCTCGGCCTCGTCGGCCATCATGCCCCGTATGTCCAGCTCCGGCGCGCAGGACGCCGCCCGCAGGGCGTTCCCGGCCGCCGCCGCCACGGATTTTTTCGCCCTCGGCGCGTTTTCCAGCAGGTTTACTTCCTCCTGAGAGGCCGTGATCTTCATGATGCCCGCCTGAAGGGACAGGCTCCCGTTCGGATTCACGGCGATGACCTCCGCTTTAATGCCGCTGGACACAAGCTCTACCGTGTCCCCCGCCGCGATGGGTCTGGTCTGCTTTTTCCGCACGGGGACATCCTCCCCCTCGTGCGCCGGCTGCACCTTCCGTTCCGCGTCGTTCAGCTTCCGGCGCAGCTCCGCCCGGGCCTCGTTTATTTCCCGGTGATCGGCCTCCTCGTTCGCCAGCGCCCGCTGGCGGTCTATTTCCGCAAAAGCCTCGTCCGCCGCCGCGCGGGCCTCCCGCAGGATGCGCTCCGCCTCCCTGCGGGCCTTCAGCTCCGCTTTTTCGAGCCTCACCTCCAGTTCCCGGCGCATACGCTCCGCCTGACGGGCGTCCTCCTGAGCGGCGCGGGCCGCTTTTTCCCGCTCCTCCGTTTCATGCTCCATGGCAATACGCTGCCGCTCCAGACGCTCGATGGTGTTTTCAAATACGGATGTCTCCGCGGACAGACGGCGTCTGGCATCGGCTATGATGGGCTCCGGCAGACCAAGGCGGCTGCTGATGGCAAAGGCGTTGGATTTACCGGGGATGCCGACGAGAAGCCGGTATGTGGGCCGGAGCGTCTGCACGTCAAATTCGCAGGAGGCGTTCACGACGCCCGTCGTGTTCGCGGCGTACATTTTCAGCTCCGCGTAGTGGGTGGTGGCCGCCGTAAGGGAGCCAGACTGCCGGGCATATTCAATGATGGCGATAGCCAGAGCCGCCCCCTCCGTGGGATCGGTCCCCGCGCCCACCTCGTCCAGAAGCACAAGGGCGCCGGGGCCGCAGCGCTTTAGTATCTCCACCATGTTTACCATGTGGCTGGAAAACGTGGAAAGCGACTGCTCGATGGACTGCTCGTCGCCGATGTCCGCCAGAATCTCTTTCAGCACGGGAACGGCGCTCCCGTCCCCCGCGGGGATGTGCAGCCCGCAGCCGGTCATGGCGCACATGAGCCCTATGGTCTTGAGCGTTACGGTCTTGCCGCCGGTGTTCGGCCCGGTGATGACGATGGTATCGTGCTCCGTCCCGCCGAGCGTCAGGTCGATGGGTACGGCTGTCTCCTTCGGAAGCAGCGGGTGCCTCGCTTTTTTAAGGATGATCTCGTTTTCCGTCAGCACCGCTTCGCCGCAGTTGAGCTGGCAGCTCAGCTCCGCCTTGGCAAAAATGAGGTCGAGCGCCGTCAGGACGTTATAATCGAGGTCGATGCCGCTTCGGTTCGCGGCGCAGTCGGCGCTCAGCTCCATGAGGATGCGGTCTATCTCCGCTTTCTCCTTCGCGCCGAGCTCCCGCAATTCGTTGTTCGCCTTCACGACGCCCATCGGCTCCACGAACAGCGTCGCGCCGCTTGCGCTCACGTCATGGACAAGGCCGGGAAGTTCGCCCTTTTTCTCCGCGCGCACGGGCACCACATAGCGTCCCGCCCGCTGGGTGATGATAGTCTCCTGCAAAACCTTAGAATAAGACGGCGAGGAGATGATTTTTTGCAGACTCTCCCGCACCCGGGCGGACGCTGCCCGCATCTTTCGGCGGATGTCCGCAAGCTCAGGGCTCGCGCCGTCGGCTATCTCCTCCTCGGAGGTGATGGAGGCGCTGATGCGCTCTTCCAGAAAGCGGTTCGGCATGAGGGACGCGAAAAGCCGCCCGAGAGAGCCGGTTTCCCCCCGGCCGGAGGCGTAAGACGCGGCGGCGCGGGCGCAGAACAAGACCCCCGAGATATCCAGAAGCTCCCGGGTGTTGAGCATACCGCCCATGTCCGCCCGGGCCAGAGACGGGCGCACGTCCTTCAGGCCGGAAAACGTCGGACTGCCCTTCGTTTCCAGCATGGTCCTGGCATCCGTCGTCTCGGCAAGGCGCTCCTTCACCTGCCGCGGCTCCGCCGACGGGCGCAGCTCCAGCGCCGCCTGCTTCGCGCCGTCGGAAACCGCCTTGTCCGCCAGCAGCGCCAGCACCGCCGGGAGTTCTATCGTTTGCAGGGACTTTTCATAAAGCTCCGATTTTTCCATTTATTTCACACTTTTCCAGTAATCGAGAGAATAAAACGGCCTGTCGAGCTGGCGGCGCACAAACGCCTCTCCGGCACGGGAAAGAAGCCTTTCCGAATCCTCCTCCAGCGCAAAGGAAAATTCTTTTTTCGCCTCGGCTGACACGATATGGCGCAGCGCGGCGAGAGAACCCCCGTCCAGCGGGAAGGAGTCCCCTTCCATCTCCCCGGCGCACGTCCGGCAGTGGATCGCGCCGGAGGCCGGAGAGAACATGGGCTCCCGCACATCCTCCCGCCCGCAGACGCCGCAGACATCCGTTTGCGGCGCAAAGCCCTCCAGACACAGCAGCCGTATCTCGAACACGCTTTTTACGTGCTCCGGGCCGAATATGCCCCGGCTCAGGGCGTACAGGGCGTTGAGCGCAAGCCGGAGCGGAGCCCCCGCCGGGACTTCCTCGGCGCACACGGTGTCGAGAAGCTCGGAAAAATACGCTCCCAGCGCAAGCAGGGCGATATCCTCCCGCAGGCCGAAAAACTGCTCCAGACACACGCCCTCATCCGCCGTCCAGCGGCCCCGGTTGCCGAAAAGCGTAAATTCCGAAAAGCAAAGCGTCTGGCTCGCCGCGGCCATGCGGCTTCCCCGCCGGAGCGCGCCCCGCGCCTTTACCGTGAGCTTCCCCCGATCCGCCGTCAGAACGGTCAGAATCTTATCGGCTTCCTTATAGCGCGCCTCGCGCAGAACGAGCCCTCTCGTCGTCGCATACATGATATGTACCGCCTTCTCCGGCGAGGGACGGCGCGCAAGCGCCGCCGCCCCGCCCGTCAGGGCGACCTGCGCCGGGAAAGCATCCAGCACACAGGGTCGCCTGTATCCATAAACAACTGCCAGAGAAACTCCTCTGTCGTACTCAAGCTATCACCCCGTGGTAGTAGTTTGCCACGGAAGGCAGGCTTTTACTTACTCGTCCGTAAAGCCAAAATTATGCAGGAGCGCGTCGCTGTCCCGCCAGTTTTCCTTGACCTTCACCCAGGTCTGCAAATATACCTTCGCTCCCATGAACCGCTCGATATCCCGCCGGGCAAGCTCGCCGATTTTCTTGAGCATGGCGCCTTTTTTCCCGATGATGATGCCCTTATGGCTGTTTTTTTCGCAGTATATGGTCACGTCAAGGTCTATGACGCCGTCCTCCTCCCGCTGGGAGAACCGTGTCACCACGACGGCGGTCCCGTGGGGTATCTCCTTGTCCAGCGTGAGAAGGAGCTTTTCCCGCACGATCTCCGCGCATATCTGCTTTTCCGGCTGGTCGGAGATGATGTCGTCCGGGAAGAGCTGCGGCCCCTCCACGGAAAACTTGTCAAGCACCTGCAAAAGCTCCTCCACGCCCTCGCCGGTTCTGGCGGAGATGGGAACGATTTCCTCGAACGGGTACGCCTCGCTGTATGCCGCCATGACGGGCAGGAGCCTTGTCTTGTCCTCCAGCGTATCGGATTTGTTGATGACGAGCACCGCCGGAACGCCGTTTTCCCGCAGGCGGGCGATAAGCTCCCGTTCCTGCGGGCCGGGGCTGGGTATCGGCTCCACGAGAAGCGCCACCGCGTCCACGTCCGCCACGCTGCGGCGCACCACGTCGTCCATATAGCTTCCAAGCTTCGTGCGCGCCCGGTGGTAGCCGGGCGTGTCCGCAAAGACGAATTGGGTGGAGCCCCGGCTCGTCACGGCGAGGATGCGGGTCCTCGTCGTCTGGGGCTTCGGGGAGACGATGGCGATCTTCTCCCCCACAAGGGCGTTCGTGAGGGTGGATTTCCCCACGTTTGGCCGCCCGGCGATGGTTATCATGGCTGTTTTCGTTATCATATCTTATGCTCCCGTTTCTGTGCCGCGCGGCTCGAGCCTTGCCATAATGAGCTTTTCCCGGGCGCGCATTTCCCGCTTCTGCTCCCCCTCGTCCACATGGTCATAGCCGAGAAGGTGCAGGACGCTGTGTACCGTGAGATAGGTTATCTCGTGCGCCGCGCCGTGGCCGAACGCCCGGCCCTGTGCGGCGGCTCTGTCGATATTCAGAACCATATCCCCTAACACGAGCCGGCCGCTGACAGGATCCGTGTCCCCCATAGGAAAAGAAAGCACGTCCGTGGGGCTGTCCACCTGACGGAACTGCTTATTGACGGCATGGATGCCGCTGTCGTCCGTCACGAGGACGGACAGCTCGCAGGGTCCGTCCACCCCCTCCGCCGAGAGCACGGCCAGCGCCGCTTTTTTGATGCGCCTTCGGACGGGAAAAGAGCACCTTTTCCCGTTTTCACACCGCAGGCGCAGCTTGAGCTTCTGCATTTTATTTCCTCCCCCTGCCGTCCGGCCGGCGCGGCGGAGCCGACTGCGGAGGGCTTGTCCGCCGCTTGTCGTATTTCTCATAGGCGGCGATGATGCGCTGCACGAGCACATGGCGCACGACGTCCGCGCCGGTAAGACGGCATATGGCGATATCCTCCACGCCCTCCAGCACCCGCATGGCCTCCTTCAGGCCGGATACCTTGTCCGGCGGCAGGTCGATCTGCGTCACATCGCCGGTGATGACGATCTTTGAGCCGAGGCCCAGACGGGTCAGAAACATTTTCATCTGTTCCCGGCTGGTGTTCTGAGCCTCGTCGAGGATGATGAAGCTGTCGTCCAGCGTCCGGCCGCGCATATAGGCAAGGGGCGCGACCTCGATATCGCCGCGCTCGAGATATTTATTATAAGTTTCCGCGCCCAGCATATCGAACAGCGCGTCGTACAGCGGCCGGAGATAGGGGTCCACCTTGCTTTGCAGGTCGCCGGGCAGAAAGCCCAGGCGCTCCCCCGCCTCGACCGCCGGGCGGGTCAGGACGATACGGTTTACGCGCTTTTCCCGAAAGGCCGCCACGGCGCAGGCCACGGCAAGATAGGTCTTTCCCGTGCCCGCAGGGCCGACGCCCAGCGTGACGGTGCTGCTTTTGATTGCGTCAACATAGGCCGTCTGGCCGATGGTCTTGGGCTTTATGGGCTTTCCCTTGGCCGTGACGCACACGACGCCGCGGGCAAGGTCGGATATCCGATCCTCCTGTCCGGCCAGAACGAGCTTTATGATATAGCGCACGTTCTGCTCGTCGATGGGTTCGCCCCGGGCGGCCAGAGACAAAAGGCCGTTGATGGCTTTTTCCGCGTGCATCACATTTTCCGCCTCTCCGGCGATTTTCAGGTGATCGTCGCGGTTCGTCACGGAGACGCCCATCTCCGCTTCGATGATGCGCAGGTTCTGGTCGAAGGAGCCGAAAACGCTGATGACGTTTTCCATCCTGTCGAGCTGCATGGTTATCTCTGTCATGTATCCGTATCCTCGGTCTGTGTTGTTTTGGAATCGATGAGATACAGCTCCTCCTCCGTCAGCGGCACAGCCGTCCCGGCTCTTTCAAGGCATTCCGCGTGAAGCGTCACACGCAGGAGCCCGCCGCTCTCCGAGACCGTGAACGTTTGGGAAAGAATCCCGCCTTCGCCGCCGAGACGATCGGAAAGCTCGTCGGAGAGCATCCGCTCCAGCTCCTCCCGGAGTTCTGCCGCCTGCCGGGACTCGGCGGCATATTCCGTTATCACGGTCTTTTCCACCGCCAGCGGCAGACAAAACACGCCCTCGCGGGCCAGCTCGTATCTCTCTATGATTTTATCACAACCTGCCGGACAAATACTACTGCCTTTATAAAAATTTATGCGTAATTTTCCCAAAATCAGCGCAAAGCCTGCCGTTTTATCCCCCGAGGAGATCTTTTCCTCCACCGCAAGGGGCGCTTCCATGGCGATCTCATACCATGTGCGCAGCTCCGCATATCCGATGGCGCGGGTCGCGCCCTGAACGCCGAAGCGCCCGGTGGCATATCCGCCGATGATGACGTCCCCCGGAAGCAGCGCCTTGCCCGCCGCCGTCTCCGCCGTGCCGTTCAGGGCGTAAACCGCCGTTACGATCCCCGCCTTGTCCGAGACGATATTGACGTATTCCGACTCGTCCACCGGCTCGATGGCAGCGCGCCTTTCCCGGACGATGACTTTTGCCCGGCACCCCTCCATGGTGACGGTCATCCAGCGTATCTCCGGGATGCGGAGTATCATGCTGTTTCGGATGCCGTCCTGAGAAAACCCCGTCCACTTCGCGCCGATATCCACGCCGCATTCGGCCAGCGCCTGACGGATGACGCCCTCCGGGATCGTCCTGTTTCCCGTGATCTCGATGTCCCACACATAGGAAAGGCTGGAAACGAGCGCCGCCAGCATGACCAGGAGAAGCGCCGCCAGCGGCAGGCGGCCCCGCACCTTTTTCAGGAGCGCCGGAACCCCGTGGACGCCCAGCACCTCCCCCTCGCACCCGAGCGATGCCGCCAGAGGCGGGATGAGCTTCGCAGCCCGGACGGGTACTTTCGCCGTCAGGGAAAAATCCTTTGGCGGCGATGCGTCCCAAAAGGCTATCCTTCTCTCCGCCAGCCCGGTGAGAACCCGTTCCGGCCGGGCGCCGCTGATCCGCACCTCGGCCCAGCCCGTGATATACCGCGCCCCGTTCATTCAAACTCCACCGCCCACAGGCGTCCCGTCACGACAAGCTCCCGCCCGCTCATGGTCTCCAGCCCCAGGCCGTCGCCCTTTATGATGATGCGGCACCCCCTGCCCTCCGCGCAGATGCGATCCTCAGCGTACTCCACAAGCCCGTGGTGTCCCTCGACGAGCACCCGCGTGCCGCCGGATATGGTGATGCGGGTGGCGTCGTAAAACGACTCCGCGGGTATATCCAGCCTTCTCGACAGCCGCTGTACCGCCTTCAGCCTTTCCGTCATACAGCCTCCATTCCGCGCCGCCGCGCAGACGGCGCATAAAACCGATACGGGACGGCGGCGTTCATCGCATGGCCGTCCACAAAAATCTATGCGCCGCCGGTTCAAAAAAGGACTGACGGCGAATAGACTGTCAACATGAAAGCATTCAAAAAATCTCTGCCTCTGCTTCCGGCCCTGGCAATCCTGCTGGCCATGGTTTTTTCCTCGGCTCAGGCGGCCGAGGGCGCGCGAAGCGGGCTTTCGGTGTGCGCCCGTTCGCTTGCCCCGTCCCTGTTCCCCTTTTTCGTTTTGGCAAATCTCCTGTCCTCCCTCGGTCTGGCGGATATCCTGTCCGGCCTGGCCGGCGGGGCCATGAGCCGGCTGTTCCGCGTCTCCGGCGCGGGAGCACAGGCTTTCTTCCTCGGCATAACCGGCGGGTACCCTCTGGGGGCGGCCTCCGTGGCGCAGCTCCGGCGGGACGGCCGCGTGTCCCGGTCGGAGGCGGAGCGGCTCGCTGCCTTTTGCAACAATTCCGGCCCGGCCTTCATCCTCGGCGCGGCAGGCGGCATGTTCCACAGCGCCGGAGCAGGGATGCTCCTGTACGTTACGCATATCCTCGGCGCGGCGGGCGTCGGGCTTTTATTCCGCAGCGGCGGGGATAAAACGGAGACCGCCCCGCGCCGGGCCGCCGCGCCCGCGCCGTCCTTTTCCGCCGCCTTTGCCGGAGCCGTCTCGAAGGCGCTGGCCTCCACGCTGTCCGTGTGCGGCTATGTGGTGTTTTTCAGCGCGCTGCTGGGCCTTTTGACGCCGCTCGCCCTCCTGCCGCCGGTTTTGCGGGCGGTCGCGACGGGATTTCTCGAGCTGGGCAGCGGCATCGCGGCCCTGAACGGGCTGTCCCCCACCCCGGCGGCGCTCTCCGCCGCCGCGTTCATATTGGGTTGGGGCGGCCTTTCCGTCCACTGCCAGACGCTGGCCGTTCTGGAGGGGACGGATATAAAATGCGCCCGGCACCTTGCGGGCCGGGCGCTGTGCGGCGTGCTCGCCGCAGCGCTCACATATCCTCCTGCGCTTTTGCTTTTCGCTTAGTACGGATAGTCGGCGGTCACGCCGCCGTTCGCGGCGTCGTATTCCGCGCCGAGAATGTCCTGCAGATCGCTGATGCCGGTCAGGACGGCATCATATGTCTGCTCGGAAATGCTCCCGGAGCCGCTTTCATAGGCGGCGGCGGCTTCGTATGCGTCGAGCAGACGGTATCGGCAGGACGGATCGTTATAGTCGTCGTAATCGTCCGTGTCCAGCATGAAAAGCGGATCGTAGCTCACGCCGCTTATCCACGTCTCGCCGGTGTCCGTGTCGCGGCTTATCTCTATTTTCGCCGCAGCGGAGAGGTTCGTATATATATCGTTAAAGCAGCTCATAAGACTGGACAGACTGTAGCACGCCACGCAGTTGGCCTTCGTGCCGTCCGTCCGCTCCACCGTGGAAAGCTCGATGGCCTGCGGGGTCTTCACGCCGCCTCCGACGACGATGTCCGCGCCGTTTTCAAACAGATGCTCGACGACCTCCGTCTCGTTGCTGCGGGGGGAGATATAATACTGGGTGTTGTCCCACCAGTACACAAAGCAGACGACGATGTCCGCGCCCGCCTGCCTTGCGACGGCTATGTCGGAGTCGATCTGATCGTAATCCACCGTGGTCTGATCCGACATGTAATCCGTCGTGAGGATGTTGACGCACCATGGGTTATCCGCCACCGAAACGCCGCCGGTACCGTATGTATAACTCAAAACAGCGACGTTGATGCCCTGAACATCCGCCATAAATATACCGCGCGTGTCCGCGCTTTTATACGCGCCGGCGGCCACAAGTCCCTCGTTTTCCAGAACATTCACCGTAGCGGCAAGCCCGTCGAGCCCCAGATCAAGGATGTGATCCGTGGCAAGGTTCACGACGCCGAAGCCGACTCCCGCCAGCGCCTTGGCCATGGCGGAGTCGAAGTGGTAGCCGTCTTCCACGGAATCGGCGGAGAGCGTCCCCACAAGGGTGCAGGCCGCAAAGTCCGCGCCGGTCAGGGATGTCATGACCCCCGCGATCTGGTCGGAGTAGTCATAGGACACGCTCTCGTCGTCACCGTCGCCGGTGGTGGTCTGGGCGTCGGTAGAAAGCCCCGCCTGCCCCACGATATCCCCGGCGAAAGCCAGCGTCACCGTCTCCGTCGTGCGGACGGGCGTCGCCGTAGGCTCCGGCGTTGCCGTGGGCTCCGGCGTCGCCGTAGCGGAGGCCAGAAGCTCTTCGGCCTCCAGCTCCGCCATCTGCTCGCTGTTGGCCTGATAGTTGAAAAAGATCAGAAGCGCCAGCCCCACGGCCATAAACACCATAAGGACATACATGACGCCCGTTCCGAAACCGCCCTGCCTCATGGCCTCACCTCATCTCGCACACGGCTCGCGCAAGATAGTCGAACCGATCTGTCTCATACGCGCCGAGCGTTCCCTCGCCGCAGGCGCGGTAAAGCGCGCTGTCATAGGGGAGCGACGCCACCACCGGGATGGTCTCGCAGCTCTTGGGTATGCTCATGTCTTCCCGGGCAAAATTTTCCACCACGCCCATGACCGGCACGCGGAGCATATCCGCAAGGTTTATCGCCCGGCGGAGCGCGCCGGAGGACGTTTCCCCCGGCTGGGCGACCGCCAGCGCGTAGTCAAGGGGCATGGTCGTATAATATTCCAGCGGGATATCCCCCGCGCCGGAGGGCATATCGACGATAAGAACGTCCAGCCCCTCCGGCCATTTCGTATCCTTGAACAGCCACACGGCGAGCTTCGCCATGTCCTTCCCCGGCCACAGCACCGGCTCCAGCGGGTCTTCCACAATGATGCCCATGCTCACGACGGGGATGCCGTCCCGGCTTTTCACAGGCTCTAGGTTCGGCATATCGCCCAGAACGGGCTCCGTCATTCCGAGAAGCACCGGGACGGTCGGCTCGGCGATATCCGCGTCCAGTATGGCGGCGGAAGCGCCCTGCTTCATCAGGGCTTTCGCCAGCAGCACGGACACAACGCTCTTTCCCGTGCCGCCCTTGCCGCCGGTGACGACGATGACCACCTTGGCGGGTCTGTCGACCTTGGAGCCGCACTCCTGACTGCAAGTAGAACAGTCGTGCTCGCAGGCCTGCAGGCTCTCCAGATACGCCTGCTGCTCCTCCGGGGACATATTTTTGATTTTTTCCAGCTCATCCATTAATGTCGTTTTCTCCTATCGTCCGTCGGCACGGCATTTTATTCGCTTCTGGTTATTGTACCGCAAATCGTAAAAAAAATAAAGAACTTTCCATGATCCTGTAAAATAAAAGCGGCGGAGAGCGCTTTTCGCGTCCCCCCGCCGGTATAAAAATCGCAATTACAGCGCCGCGTAGCGCATGATGAGCGTACACACCTCGGCGCGGGTGGCGGTTCGCTGCGGGCGCAGGGTCCCGTCCTCATATCCCGTGACGACGCCGGTTTCCACAGCCCACGCCATAGCGTCCGCCGCCCAGCTCTGTACGTCCCCGGCGTCGGTATAGCCTTCGAGTCCGCCTTCCGTCGCGGGACTGCCCGCCATCCTGTACAGAATCGTAAGAAGCTGCTCGCGGGTGATGGACTCGCCGGGGCCGAACGTCGTTTCGGAAAATCCGTTGACAATGCCGTTTTCCGCCGCCCAGTATACGGCGTCCCTGTAATAGCTCTGCGTCAGGTCGGTAAAGCTCGCGGCGGCGCTCCAGGAGGGCTCGCCCGCCATGCGGTAGAGCATCGTCACCACCTGCCCGCGCGTGGCCGTGGTATTGGGACTGAACGCGGTCGCGCTGACGCCCGTGACGATGCCCGCGTTGTAGGCCGCCGTCACGTCCTCATAGTACCAGTCGCTTTCGTTTATATCGCAAAAGAGCACCGGCTCGAACCAGAAATCCAGATCCACGCTGTCGGAAATGCCGCTGACGGTCCCGCTGCCCGAGCATTGCCAGTATTCATAGTCTCTGGCGGAATAGCCCGATTTCGATGTCCAGTGGGCAAGCCACAGCCGTCCGATCTGCGTGGGATACAGATAATTTGTCAGCATGTCTATGTTCGCGTATACCATGCTCTCATAGCCGTACTGCTCCACCCGGTCGCAGAAAGCGTTGCAGATGTCCGTCGCCGCCTGCTTGGACAGGTTCGCGTTCAGCAGCCGTCCGCCGGTATAATGCTCAAAGTCCAGCACCAGCGGCAGATCTATCTCATAATCCTTCACAAGCTCCATGAGATAATCCGCCTCCGCCGTCGCTTCGGCTGTGGTGATGGCCTGAGAGAATATGTACGCGCCGACTTTCAGCCCGGCGGCTTTCGCGCCCTTTATATACGTTTTGAACATGGCGTCCGCCGCCAGCGTGCCGGAGGAGGTGGTACGGTATGCCGCGCGGATGATGACAAATTCCACGCCGTCCGCGGCGACCTTGTTCCAGTCTATGCTCCCCTGCCAGGCCGACACGTCGATGCCCTTGTGCAGGATCTCCTTGCTGAGCGCGCGGGGCGTGAAGCTGTCGAACGTCACCGCACGGGAACTGAACGCCGCGGCGACGCTTGCGGTGTCCATGCCGGCGGCGGCCGAGAAGGGATCAAAATCTCCCTCCGTGAGCAGCACGTGTTCCTCCGAGCCGGTGTCCCCGTCCGCGTCCGCCGCTGTTTCGCCATCGTCCGAAAGCGTTTCCGCCGAGGCCGGAGCTTCTTCCCCGGTCTCCCGGATCTGCGCTTCTTCCTCCTCCGCTGCGGTCTCCGCAGACGCTTCCGCCGAGTCTGACGGCGCTTCCGCGGAAACGATCTCCTCGTCGGTATCCGCAAGGACGGAAGTTGTCAGCAGGCTCATCGGCACATTCATAATAAAAGCCGCGCACAGCAGCATGCTGAATAATTTTGATTTCATAGGCCTCTTCTCTTTCGGTTGTAACTATTTCTTCATCAAAAAGTAACTATTATTACAAAAGTTACGATAAGTTTACCACATATTCTCATGGAAAACAACCATTTTTTTCTGGAAACGCCTCCAAAAAGCGGATTTTTTTCCGCACACAGGGAAAAAAGCGGATTTTTGCCCGCCGGTATGTTACAATAACTCATATTCTTTCCGAGAGAGGCGCGCTATGACGGAGCTTACCAAAAACGATATATTCGAGTGCGAGATGACCGGCTTCACCTCCGAGGGCGCCGGCGTGTGCCGCATCGGCGGGCGGGCGGTTTTCGTGCCGCGGGCGCTCCCCGGGGAACGCTGGCTCGTGCGCATCGTGAAGGTCGGCCGCTCCGCCGTCTGGGGACGCGGCGAGACGCTCCTTGTCCCCTCCGCCCACAGGCAGACGCCACCCTGCCCCGTTTTTGGAAAATGCGGGGGATGCGCGGCCATGCATATGGATTACGAATGCGAGCTTTCCTTTAAGCTTGGCCGCGTGAATGACGCGCTGGCGCGCATTGGCAAGCTTCCGCTCCGGGCGGAAACGATCCTTGGCGCAGAAGCGCGGAGCGGCTACCGCAACAAGGCCGTTTACAACTTCGCGCCCGGCCCCGTCTGCGGCTTTTACCGCGCCCGGAGCCACGAGGTCGTCCGAACAGAGCGCTGTCTGCTTCAGCCCGATTGCTTTGACAGGGCCGCCCGGGCGCTGTCCGGCTGGATGGAGGAGGCCGGCGTGTCCGCTTACGATGAAAAAAACGGCGAGGGCCTTATCCGTCATCTGTTCCTGCGAAAGACGAGCTCCGATTTTATCGCCTGTATCGTGGCGGCGGGGCCGGTCGGCGCAGACGCGGCAGGAGCCCTGCGCCGCGCCTGCCCGGAGCTCACGGGCGTTCTCCTGTGCGTAAACGCCGGACAGGGGAACGTAGTGCTGACCGAGGATATCCGCCTTCTCTGGGGGCGCGGCACAGTGGAGGAGACCCTGTGCGGCGCGCGGTTCATCCTGTCGCCCCTCACCTTTTTTCAGGTAAATACCGCTCAGGCGGAGAAGCTCTATACTCTGGCCGGGGAATATGCCCGTCCGGCGGGAAAAACCGTTCTGGATTTATACTGCGGCGCGGGCTCTATCGGCCTGTCCATAGCGCGGGACGCCGCCCGCCTCATCGGAAACGACGTCGTTCCCTCCGCCATCGAAAACGCAAAAAGAAACGCCGCGTTAAACGGCGTCTCCCATGCGGAATATTTCTGCGGCGACGCGGCCGCCGTAGCCCAAAGGCTTGCCCGCGACGGTCTGCGCCCCGACGTTATCATCGCCGATCCGCCCCGCAAGGGCATGGACGAGGCCGTCCTCTCCTGCCTCGCGTCCATGGCGCCGGAGCGCATCGTATACGTCTCCTGCGACCCCGCCACCCTCGCACGGGATCTAAACCGCCTCGCTCCCATGGGTTATACGGCCAACCAATGCGCCGCCGTTGACATGTTCCCGCAGACAAGCCATGT
>CAZEXC010000027.1:0-16170 GCA_964516625.1 uncultured Oscillospiraceae bacterium
CGCTTCCGTATAACTATATCGTTTCCGGCAAGCGCTGTCAAGGTGTTTTCCGCCGAACAGCGGTCAATTTTCCCGCTTCCTGCCCCAGAAAAACAGAGCCACGGTGCCGGGGCCGGTGTGACTGCCGATGGTAGTGCCGATGTTGTTTATGAGGACTTTCCCGTTGAGCTTCGGGAAGCGTTCCTCCACCAGCCGGGCGACCTCCCGGGCATCCTCCTCGCAGGCGGACATGGAAATGAAGCATTTGCCGCTGTAATTCGTTCCGCCGTCGGCGTTTTCCGCCATGCGCTCCACAATGGCGCGGATGACGTTTTTCTTCGTTCGTATCTTTTCCCGGGGGATGAGCCGGCCAAGGTTATCCATATTCAGCAGCGGGCAGATGTTGAGAAGCCCGCCGAATATCCCGGCGGCCTTGGAGATGCGCCCGCCGCGGACATAGAAGGTCAGGTCGGTGGAGAAAAACCAGTGGTGCATCCGCAGGCGGTTTTCCTCCGCCCACGCATACAGCTCGTCAATGCCCATGCCGCCGTCCCGCAGGTCGGCGAGGGTCTCCATGATCAGGCCGAAGCCGGAGGACGCGCCCAGAGAATCGACGATGTAGATTTTCCGATCGGGATAGCGTTCCCGCGCGATGGACGCCGCGCTGACGGCGGAGTTATAGCTGCCGGAGATGCCCGAGGAAAGCGTCAGGTGCAGGATGTCCTTGCCCTGCTCCAGAAAGGGCGTGAAATAGTCAAGGTATTCGGAGATGTTGACCTGCGACGTTCTTGTCTGCGCGCCGTCTACCATGGCCTGATAGAAATCGGGGAAAGGGACGCTCTGCCCCAGATCGTCCAGATATTCCCTGTCGTTCAGGAAATAGTGGAAACAGACGTAATGGATATCGCGCCGCTCAAAATGCTCTTTCGACAAATCGGCGGTGGAACAGCAGCTCAAAATAAAATCGCTCATGATCGTACTTCCTCCCTCTGCGGCGCGGCGCGCCGTTCTTCTTTATAACGTAATTTTATCGCCTTGGGGCAGCCGCCGGCAAGCTACTGTTCCGGGCGATCCTGTCCACGAAAAAAAGCAGGCGTAGATTTTCTCTACGCCTGCTTCCTCTACGGCTCTACGGATCGGAGAATCCGACGCCCTTCAGCGTTTTTTCTCCCGCTTGCGTATGCGAAAGCACAAAAAAACCAGTACCTCCGCCGGGATCAGTATCAAAAAAAGCTGCCAGGGGTTCATGGGGAGCATAAAGAGGTATACCAGCGCCACGGCGCACGCCACCAGCCCCATCACGATGTAAAGGTTGTGCCGCCCCCTGTTCCAGACGGAATTGAGGACAAGCAGCGTGATAAGGGACACCGGCACGGCGCACGCGAATATCTGCCACAGCAGCACGTCCATCGCAAGCCAGAAGCTCACGAACATGGCCACCGCCATCGTCCATATGCCCATGAGGGCCACCAGCGTCACCACGGCGCTGCTGAATTTCGGAGCCTTTGCCCGCTCATCGTTCCGGCGCTTTTCCACCGGATCCTGCCAGGGCGCGTCCTCTCTCAGGAGGGCGTCCACCGTGGTGTTGTAGATTTCGGACAGCCGCAGCAGCACAAACGCGTCCGGGACGGATTCGCCCCGTTCCCACTTCGACACGGTCTTGTCGGAGTAATTCAGTTTTTCCCCAAGCTCGGCCTGCGTCATGCCGGCCTCCTGCCGCAGCCGTATAAGACGGCTGGCAACGACCAGCTTCAGTTCCTCCATCGTCATGGAAAACGCCCTTTCATGTCTTATGCGCCGTGTAATGCGTAACGCCGCTGACGACCTCCCCGTCGAGCTGGACGGCGGTGGGCGCGCCGAGCTCCACCTCGATGTCATGGCCGAAGCGCACGTCGCACATCTTCGTATATTTCACATGCTTGCCGCTGAACACGCTCAGCAGACGGATGATCGTCATAATCCTTCCCGTGCCGTGCCACACGATGCAGCACAGCGTATCGCCGGATCGATCCTGATCCGGGGCAAGCTTCATGCCGCCGCCGACATACCGGCCGTTCAGAGCCGACGCCATCCAGACCTTTTTATATTCCCGCGTTTGGCCGTCCACGGTAACGCGGGCGTTTGTCCAGTGATAGTCGTGCAAAACGGAGCGCACGGCAAGCCATATATAGCTCACCCGGCCTTTTTTGCGTCTGCGCTTGATGCTCTCCCCCAGCTCGCACACGAGGCCGTCCACGCCGCAGCAGCAGTTGTTGATAAAGCGTATCCGCCGGCCCTGTACCTCCGCATAGGGAAGGTCTCGGATGTAATCGTTCAGCAGCACGGTCTGCGGCCCGTCCTGTCCCGACACGTCCCGCAGAAAATCGTTTCCCGTTCCGAAGCGCCACATATAGACAGGAACGGAAATCTCCGCGCCGTCCAGCGCGTTTATCAGGCAGTTTATCGTTCCGTCGCCGCCGCAGAGGATCACCTGATCCTCCGCCGTCAGGCCGGTCAGAAAGGCTTTCGTGTCAAGCTTTGTCACATCCAGCGTTTCGGGCGATTCATCCCGAAAGGCGTCCTGCACCTTGTCCACGCCGACATAGCCGTTGCCGCCGTTTGCCAGCGGATTAAAAAGAATATACGTCATCCCGATCTCCCTGTGTATCTTTGTGTTTTCTCTTGTTCCATAAATTTTTTGAATATATTCGGATTATAGCCTATTTTGCCTGTTTCGTAAAGCGTTTTTCCGAAAATGCGCGGCCTGTCATCGCGCCGTTTCGCGTCTTTTCCCGCGGGCGGCGGCGGCAGGCTGCTCATATACCCCATCCCCATAAGGGTCGCGGGACACACGGAAAAGCTCCTCATATCATGGCGATTTATGCAGTTGTCAGAATGAAAATATCGCGGTATAATGGGACGTACCGGCCTGAAAAGACGTCGTCTGTGCGCGCGGCCGGACAGAAAAAACGCGGGAGGGGAAAAGTCCCTTCCCGAAGCATGGACGAGCATACAGATACATATATTTCAGATATAATATTCATTTAAGCGGCTTCGGCGGCGGCGTCATGGGCGCGGCGGGCGCGGAGCGTTAAAGCAAAGGTTCTTATGGATAACAGACCAATCGGTATATTTGACTCCGGCGTGGGGGGGCTGTCCGCCCTGCGGCGGCTCATGGAGCGCGCCCCGCGGGAGAGCTTTGTCTATTTCGGAGACACCATCCGCGCCCCTTACGGCGACAGGACGGCGGAGGAGATAAAATTCCTCTCCCGCCGGAACGCCCGGTTCATCCGCAGCCTCGGCGTGAAGGCGCTCCTCATCGCCTGCAACACAAGCTCGGCAAACGCTATGGAGGAGCTTGCCGCGGACAACGGGGACATCCCCGTTTCCGGCACGGTGGAGCCCACGGCGGACGCCGCCACAGGCATAAGCGCCGGCGGGACGGTCGGCGTCCTCGCCACGGAGGCCACCGTCCGCAGCGGCGTGTACGAGCGGGCCATCCTTGCCCGGCTTCCCGGCGCGCGGGTCGTGTCCCGGAGCTGCCCGAAGCTCGTGCCGCTTATTGAGGCCGGCCGCATAAGCCCTGGGGACGCCGGGCTCATGGAGGCGCTCGAGGAATATCTCGCGCCGATCCGAACGGCGGGAGCCGATACGCTCGTGCTCGGCTGTACCCATTATCCGCTCATCTCGAAAGCGATCCTGTCCGTCATGGGGCGCGATATACCCATGATCGATTCCGGCGGCGCGGCCGCGGACGCGGTGCTGGCTCGCCTCGCGGCGCAGGACGCCCTTGCGGGCGAGGACGCGGTAAGGCGCGGGCAGTTTTATTGCAGCGGGCGGCGCGGCGAGTTTACCGCCGTGGCCCGGACATTTCTCGGTCTCTCCATCGACGGCGTGACGCGGGAAATAGACGTAGAGGGATACTGAAGATACACGGGAGAGAATATGGACAGGAAGCAGGACGGCGTCGGGACGCTGTACATCGTCGCCACGCCCATCGGCAACGCGCGGGATATGTCCGCCCGCGGCGCCCAGATACTGACGGAGGCGGACATCATCGCCGCCGAGGACACCCGCCGGAGCATGGTTCTGCTCAATAAGCTCGGCATCCGAAACCGGCTGGCGTCGAACCACAAATTCAACGAGTACGGCAAGGCGCGGTACTTTATCAGTCAGATGAAGGAGGGCAAAAGCGTCGCCGTTATCACCGACGCGGGCACGCCCTGCATCTCCGATCCCGGCAACGAGCTGATAAAGGCAGCCGTGGCCGAGGGGATCCCCGTGGTCGGCATTCCCGGCCCCTGCGCCGCGGTGACGGCGCTGTCCATCTCCGGGTTCGACCTCAGCACGTTCCTGTTCTGCGGGTTTTTCCCGCGGGAAAGCGCCGACCGACGCCGGACGGTGGAAAAAATGCGCGAGGGCCAGACCCGCACCTTTGTGTTTTACGAGTCGCCCAAGCGCATCATGGACGCGGTGGATTTTTTCATCGACGAGGGCGTTCGGTGCCGCCTGTGCGTCTGCAACGACCTGACAAAGCTCCACGAGGCGACCTTCCGCGGCACGCCGGAGGAGGTAAAAGACCTTCTTCTCGCCAAGGGAAATTACGACAAGGGCGAGTTCTGCATCGTTCTGGAGCTTGACGAGGATTACCTCTTCCGCAAACGGGAGCACACCGTCACGGCGGAGGCGCTTCTCGTGGACAGGATGGTACGGGACGGCTGCCGCCCCAAAGACGCCATAAAGCTCGTCCTCGCGGATGAAAACAACTCCTACAGCAAAAACGAGCTATATGCCGCGAGCCTCCGGCTCAAGGAGCTGTTTTGAAAATTTGAAAACAGGACATGCAAGCCCCCCGCAGGAGGCGCGGCCTAACAGCCGCGCCTCCTGCGGGGGGACGCCTTTTCCGCGTCGGCGCTCAGGATATCAGCGATTTGAAATAGTAAAATATCTTCGCGCCGTCGGCGGTGTCGGGACGGGCTCCGGCAAAGCACATCCGCTCCGGGTGCCACTGCACGCCGAAGACGGGAAGCTCGTCGTGGGCGATGGATTCCGCCGTGCCGTCGGAAGCAAAGGATGTGACGCGAAGGCCCCTCCCTATCCGGCCGACGGCCTGATGATGGGAGCTGTTCGTGACGTAACGTTCGCCGTAGAGCCGCCGCATGTCCGTCCCGGGAAGGCTCTCGCATAAGTGGACGCTGTCGCCGGGGCCGTCGTGGAATTTGTGGCTCTCGGCGGTGACGAGGTGCTGGATAAGCCCGCCCCCGAAGCAGACGTTTATGACCTGCACGCCCTTGCAGATGCCGAGGACGGGTTTTTTGGCGCGGACAAAGGCGTCCGTCATGGCAAGCTGCGCCTCGTCCAGAGACCGGTCTATCTCCTGCGAGCCGCGGTTTTCCTCGCCGTACAGCGCCGGATCCATGTCCCCTCCGCCCGGAAGCAGCAGCGCGGCGAACGCGCCCGCGCCCGCCGCGTCCGTCGTGACGACGGGCTCGAGCCCCACGCCTTCCAGCGCGGCGATATAATTTTTTACGTTTCCTTCCAGACCCGCAACGGCGATTTTCATAGCGCTTCCCCTTGTTTTACAGATCCCGGGCGATCAGGTCTTCCCACGTCTCCCGGCGCACGGCCAGACGCGCCTGCCCGCCCCGGAGCATGACCACGGCCGGGCGCGGCACGCGGTTATAATTCGACGCCATAGAATAATTATACGCGCCGGTGACAAGCACAGCCAGCACATCGCCCACCCGGGGCTTCTGCATGGGCATGTCCCTGCCGATAAGGTCGCCGCTTTCGCAGCAGCGCCCGGCGACGGTGGCAAGGTGATCCGCCGGTTCTCCGGCGCGGTCGGCGATCAGGGCGGCGTATCGCGAGCCGTACAGCGCGAAGCGCGGGTTGTCGGTCATGCCGCCGTCCACGGCCACATATTCCTTATAGCCGGGGATGGATTTGATGCTCTGCACCGTATAGAGCGTCACGCCCGCGTCGGCGGAAATGCCGCGCCCGGGCTCCATGAGTATCGCCGGGGCGGGCATCGAGAGCGCCCGGCAGCGCTCCTTCAGCCGCTGACCTATCCGGCGGATAAAGTCCTCCGCGTCGGCAGCGGGCTCGCCCTCCACATAGGCGACGGCAAATCCGCCGCCAAGGCTCAGCATGGAAGCGGTAAAGCCGATCTCCGCCCTTGCCCGGGCCATAAAATCCGTCATGATGTCCGCCGCGGCAAGATAAGGAGAGACCTCGGATATCTGGGAACCGAGGTGGCAGTGGAAACCGTCCAGAGCCACGCCGGGAGCGGCCAGAGCCGCCTTCGTTATCTCCATGGCCTGACCCGTCTCGATGGCCGCGCCGAATTTGGAATCCACCTTCCCCGTGCTCACGGCGGCAAAGGTGTGCGGGTCGATGCCCGGCGTCAGACGCAGGAGGATATGCTGGACAAGGCGCTTTTCGGAGGCGTAAGCGCTGATACGCAAAAGCTCCTCGAGATTGTCCACGACGAAATGCCCCACTCCGGCGTCTATGGCAAAGCGTATTTCCCCCATGGGCTTGGCGCTTCCGTGGAAAAACATTTTCTCCGGCTCGAAGCCCGCCGCCAGCGCGGTATACAGCTCTCCGGCGGAGACGATATCCGTTCCCATCCCCTCGGAACGGGCAATGCGGTATATCTCCTTGAAGCTCAGAGCCTTGCTTGCCAGAAGCGGCACGCTCCCGGCGGGGAGGCACGCCTTCATTGCCGACACATATCGGCGCATATTTTCCCGCAGACGCGCCTCGTCCATGACGTAAAGGGGCGTGCCGTATTCCCGCGCCAGAAAAACGGTGTCGATGCCGGCCACGCAGAAATGCCCGGCGGCGTTCACGGATTGATTGTCCTGCAGCATGATGTGTGTTTCTTCCCTTTATGATAACGGAGGCATACGCCTCCGCTTTTGATTTATGTTTCAGATGACATAGTCGTTTCCGGGCTGGACCGACAGCATGAGATCGGCGATGGTGAAGCCGTCAAGGTATTTGTTTATCACCTCGTCGAGGCCCCGCCACATGGCGATTGTGCGGCAATCGGCCATGCGGCTGCATATCGGATTGTCGTGCTCGAGGCAGGACACCGGCGCCAGCGACCCCTCGGTCAGCCGCAGGATCCGCCCCACAGAGCACTGATCCGGCGACACGTTCAGCCGATAGCCGCCGCCCTTGCCGCGCAGCCCGGTCAAAATGCCCTCCTTCACGAGGACCCTTATGATGCTTTCCAGATATTTTTCGGATATCTCCTGCCGTGCGGCGATATCCTTCAGCGGGACATAGCCCTCCGTCTGGTGCTCCGCCAGATCGATTATCACACGCAGAGCGTACCGCCCCTTGGTCGAGACCATCATAAAGACACACCCTTTTTCTTTTTCTTTCCCTATTATAGTACATGGTTTATGGGATTTCAATGCGCCATTTTGAAAAGTTTTCGCAGAAAGCTATTGACAACCGGGAAAACGCGCCCTATAATAAACCCATAATCATACGAAACAAATAGGTTTGATAATGAGGAGGACATTCCATGAGCAACATCCATACTTCCGCAGACCAGCTTATCGGCAAAACGCCCCTGCTGGAGCTGACGCATATCGAAAAGTCCGAGGGGCTCGAGGCAAGGCTCGTCGCGAAGCTGGAATACTTTAACCCCGCCGGCTCTGTGAAAGACCGCATCGCCCGCGCCATGATAGACGACGCGGAGGCAAAAGGCCAGCTAAGGCCCGGCTCCGTCATCATTGAGCCCACCTCCGGCAATACCGGCATCGGTCTGGCATCCGTGGCCGCCGCCCGGGGGTACCGCATCATCATCGTCATGCCCGAGACCATGAGCGTGGAGCGCCGCCAGATCATGAAGGCGTATGGCGCGGAGCTTGTCCTCACCGAGGGCGCCAAGGGCATGAAGGGCGCCATCGAAAAGGCGGAATCTCTTGCCAAGGAGATCCCCGGCGCGTTTATCCCCGGCCAGTTTGTAAACCCCGCGAACCCCGCCATCCACAAGACCACGACCGGCCCCGAGATATGGGAGGACACCGACGGCGCGGTGGATATTTTCGTTGCGGGCGTCGGCACCGGCGGCACGCTGACCGGCGTTGGCGAATATCTGAAAGAGAAAAAACCCGCCGTGAAGATTGTGGCCGTGGAGCCCGCCTCGTCCCCCGTCCTGTCCAAGGGCGTGGCCGGCAGCCACAAAATACAGGGCATCGGCGCGGGCTTCGTGCCGGACGTTCTGAATACGTCCATCTACGACGAAATCATCGCCGTGGAAAACGACGACGCTTTTGCTGTCGGCAAACAGATAGGCCGTCTGGAGGGCGTGCTTGTGGGCATCTCCTCCGGCGCGGCGGTCTGGGCGGCCATCGAGCTTGCCAAGCGCCCGGAAAACAAGGGAAAGACCATCGTAGTCATCCTGCCGGACACCGGCGACCGCTATTTGTCCACGCCGCTTTTCGCGGACTGAAAATGCGACAGGCAAAATGGCTCCGATACCCTATGGGGTATCGGAGCTCATTTTATCGCCGGACAAGGAAGCTCCCCGTACCCGCTCTTCCGTGCCAAAGCCCCCGAAAAATTCCTTCTCCCGTTCCTGCGTCCAGCAGAGGCCTTTCGTTATCTTTCTCCGTCAGGGCGGCAAAATCTGTTTGACTTTTTCTCCGGGATACATTATCTTAATTTTACTGCTATGTCCTATTGGGAGATCATAAATAATGAAAGAGAAAAAAACGCAATCCTTATCCATGACGGAGGGAAAGGAATGGAAGCTCATCCTTCTGTTTACCCTGCCGCTGATGGCGGGGAACCTGCTCCAGCAGCTTTATAATACGGTTGACGGCATCATTGTCGGGAATTTCGTCAGCGAGAACGCGCTGGCCTCCGTCGGCACATGCAGCAGCCTGACCATGCTGTTTGTCGCGCTGGCCATCGGCATGTCGAACGGAGCCGCCGTGATCGTCGCGCAGCTTTTCGGCGCGAACCAGATGTCCGAGCTTCGCAAGACCATATCCACGGCGCTGATTTTGTTTTTCGGTATGGGTCTTGTCTTTTCCGCTCTGGGCGTCCTGCTGTCCCGCTGGCTTTTGCAAAGCGTTTTGACCGTGCAGGACTATCTTCTGGACGGAGCGCTCCTGTATTTCCGCATCTATTCGCTGGGGCTCATCTTCCAGTTCCTGTATAACATCGTGGCCGCCATCCTCCGCTCCATCGGCGACAGCCGGGCCACCCTTTATTTCCTTTTCATATCCTCCGTGTGCAATATCCTTCTGGATCTTCTGACCGTTCTGGTCTTCGGCTGGGGCATTATGGGCGTGGCCGTGGCCACGGTGTTTTCTCAGGCGGTATCCGCCGCCGTGAGCCTTGTTTATATGTTCCGGATCTATCCCACGCTCCGCTTCACCCGGAAGGAGCTCCGCTTTGACGGGAAAACCTGCGCCATCATTATGAAAATGGGCATCCCCACGACCTTGCAGCAGTGCGTCATCTCCTTCGGGCATATGGCCATCCAGCGGGTCATCAATTCCTTCGACATCACCGCCGGCTACACGGCGGCCGCCCGTATCGAGAGCTTTGTCATCATCCCGGCGCAGGGCTTTATGATGGGCATGGCGACCTTTACCGGCCAGAATCTGGGCGCGGGAAAGCTCGACCGCATTTCCCGCGGGGTAAAAAGCAACCTCATCATGGGGCTTGTCATAGACGCGCTCGTCATTGCCGTCGTGGTGCCGCTGGCGCCGGCTCTCATCGGGCTGTTCGGCGTCGTCGGTTCGTCCGCGGCCGTCGCCGTGCGGTATCTGCGCTATTGCAGCTGCGCGCTGGCGCTGTTCACGGCGTATTTCTGCATAAACGGCGTTTTGCAGGGCTCCGGCGACGTAGGCTTCACGGCGTTCAACACGATTTCCGGCCTGGCCATGAAAATCGTTTTCGTCTATATCTGCGCCTACCTGACGCCGCTGGGCGTGGCCTCCATCTGGTACGGCAACATCCTGAGCTGGCTCTACAGCCTGATCCTGTCCTCCCTGCGCTACCGCTTCGGCCCCTGGCGCAGCAAAGGGATCATACGATAAGCCCATACGGATTTTCGAGCCGACAAGCATTTTACATACCTGCGCGGCTGTCATGTCGCCGATAGGTCAATATCGCGCTGATTTTTCATAAGGCGGCGCCGCATCATTGCGGCGCCGCCTTCCGTCTATGCTTGTACAGGCTTTACGTTTTTGTTGTTTTACATTGAGGGAAAGAGCCGTTATAATAAAATTGCAAAATTATTAACGAAAGGAAGCGTACATATGAAAAAGAGGAAAAAATGGCTGTCTCTCGTAATAGCGGCGGCGCTTTCGCTGTCGCTGGCCGGCACAGCGTTTGCCTCCGGCGAGGCGTCGGGCGAGGCCTCCGGCGGCGCGGGCTTTGCCAATTTCGATGTGAACGATCTGGCGGCCACGGCAGCCGTTTCCGTGATTGGCGGCGCCATCGCCGCTGACGACGCCGTCCAGTCCGGCATCATCGCCGCTGACCGCGTCACGGGGGTTTGGGCGTCCTACGACGGCATCGGAGACTGGGACGGCACGGCCGTTTTCGGCCATTCCGGCCTGATCCTGTCCAGCGAGTCGGACGACGTGTTCACCGTCGGCGGCGAGAAGGATATCTATGAGGTAGACGGTCAGGGCTACAACACCGTCATCATCCTCGGCGCGGAGGACAAGGACGAGCCGAACGCCCTCGGCGGCGGCGATACCCGCGATTACAAGGACGCGTCCGAGGGCGCGGAGGGCGCGGGCGTATATGCCGACGTGAAAAACCTTGTGATCGATAACGCCTATATCTTTACGGAGGGCTATGGCCGCAGCGCCGTCCACCTGAAGACCACGACGGAGCAAAGCGTCATTAAGGACTCCACCATCATCGCCCTTGGCTCCGACGGCGCGGATTCCTCCGCCCCCGGCATCATCTGCATGTATGCCAGCTCCCGTCCCGTGCTCATCGAATCCTCCGGCAACACATATTTCTATAACGACGATCTGATTTCCAGCGACTGGGGCGTGTACTCGCTTGACGGCTGCTACGGCGCGAACGTCTATATCGTGGACAGCTATTCCGAAAACACCGTGGGCGGTTACAGCATGTACGCGCTGGGCTTTACGCCCGGGGAAGAAAACTCCACATACTTCTACGGCTCCTATGCCGCCTCCGCCCAATACGGCACCATCCTGTGCGCCGCCGGACGCACATATACCGGCGCGCTGAGTGACGCCGCGGACGACGTGCTGGCGCAGCTTGGCGACGACGCGCTGGCCGACACCGTGCTGGAAAACGGCTGGAGCTACATTGGCGGCAACACCAACGCCGTCACGATGCAGGCGGATATGTCCAGCGCCGACACCGTAGGCATTCTGGACGCGACCCACACCGTGTTTGACACCGCCGGCGTCGCCACGCGGGACGGCGAGCTTCTGGCCGATACGATGGATCTGTATGATTACAAGGACGACGCGGGCGTCGGCGCGGCCCATTATTTCCTGAGCTATATCCACGGCGCGGCCTTTGCCATCCGCAGCGAGAACGTGGATCTGACGCTGGACGACTGCCTCGTGACCAGCTCCAACGGCGTAGCCATCCAGTCCGTAATCGGCTTTGACGGCATGGCCAACGGCATCCGGGTCTCCGACGGCGACGAGTATTACGGCATCAACGCTGTGATAAAGGATATGACTCTCGACGGCGATATCCTGCATGAGGACTATCAGCGCAAGATGATCCTGACGCTGGAGAACGCCTCGCTGAACGGCGCGGTAGTATCCGGCACCTACGCCGCGTGGCGGCAGAACCTGTCCGACTTCATCGACGCGGGCTGGGACAGCCGCGACGAGGAACTGGGTCACGATAAGGACACCGTCCTTGCCGAGCTCTGCTATGACGAGGGCTACGAGACGATCTGGGGCGTGCGCATGAGCATGGACGCCGATTCGGTCTGGACCGTCACCGGCGACTCCAGCCTGAACACTCTGACGCTGGAGGACGGCGCGCAGATCCAGGCCGCCGCCGGGCAGACGCTGGAGATATACGTCGGCTGCGACATGAACGGCAGCGACACGTTCTATGACTACACCACCGGCACGCAGGTGGACAGCCTCTCCGCCGGGGAATATACCGGCGTCGTCATTCTGGTGAAGTAAAACAGTCCCCGGCGGCGTGTCAGCCGCTCACATCTGCATATACTCTCGGCGGGATGAATTTCCCCCTGCCAAAGCGTTCAAAAAGGCGCTGTCTCAAAATAGCTTTTCCAGCTAAATGGAGGCAGCGCCTCTTTCCCCATAGCAAGGACGCCCCGTAAAGGCGGGCTGTCCCCGCGGATGACAGCGGGACGGGTCTTCCGCCTGCTGCAGGAGCTAAGGCCATTTGTCATGCGCCGGCTCGTTCATGGGCTTTTCCCGAAATCACAGATACCCGCGCAGATCGACGGCCAGCGCCTCCTCCAGAGCGATCAGCCGCCGGGCAACGCCCTTGGACGCCTCGTCCGCCGCGGCATATTGGTTGAGGTATTTGCTCAGGGATTTGACGCCCATGTTGCAGCCGTCCGTCATGAGATCAGCAATCTCGGCGTCAGAGTCATGGATCATGAGCTTCATTTTTGTCATCACCTCTGACATGACCGACGCCATGGCGGGCGGGTCTTTTCCTTCGTCGTTGTATTGGTCGAGAAGCTGCTGCAGCTCCCCGCTCAGCGCCTCATGGGCCCTTTTGCAGTCGGTAAGGCGCTTTTCCAGAGCATCCGAACGCACATGGCTCAATACGTCCTCGATGGACGCGATGCCCATCTTCACGCCCGCGTCGCACTCCCGCAGGAGCTTTATCGTATCCTGTTCGATCATATGGCGGCATCCTTTCAAACGTTATCCGCAAATAGTATGCCCGTCCGGGGACATTTTATCATAAGCGCGCAGCGGCTATGATTTTATGTACCATGCTTTGCGGTTCAGACGATGTATCAGGAATTTCTGAAGGAGCCCTGCGGGGAGCTGTCCCACCATCTGCTGCACACGACCTATACCCCGCGCGGGAACTTTAACGAGCTTCTGGAATGACCCCGGAAGGGTCGTCATATAAAAAGAGGATGCCGCTGATGACGGCATCCCCTTTTTTGCGGCTTCCGCGTTTTACGCGGCGTACTCCAAAATGACGCAGACCGTGCCGATCTGATAGGTCGCGGTCCAGACGCCGTCCGCCAGCTCCACGGTGGCGTATTCGGGGCTGACAGCGGCATAGGTACCGTCCGCCTGTTCGACAAGGCCGGTGGCGACCCACTCGCCGGTGGCATTGTCCAGAACGGAGATGACGCCGGTGTTTTCTGCGGTATAGGTACCGTCGCCCTCCTTCTTCGCGCTGTAGCTGCTGACGGCGAGCGTGTCGTTCATGCGCTGGCGCAGCGTGACGGAGGAGTTTTCGTCGGCCTTTACATACATGGTGGTACCGTCGGTTTCAACGGTTTCCTCCTCGCCGGTGGCGACAGTGCTCAAAACGCCGGTGGTATAGGTCCGCGCGCCCGCCACGAACACGTCCTCCGCGGGCAGCTCGGTGCCCGACAGCTCCAGCATCAGGGACGCCGCTATCTTGAACTCGTCGCCCGTGACCCGGAACATATAGCCGTCCGCGTACTCATCCATCTCGACAGCGGTGTCCACGAGCGTCACATAAGCCTTCTGCTCACGGGAGACGGCTGCGATGGTGTTTGCGCCGGAGGCAAAATGCAGATCGCAGTTGACAAACGTGCCGGTAGCCACGTCGTCGGGCATGGATGTGTTGTTCGAGAAGCCGAAGATGCTTCGGATGTTATAGATAAGGCTGTTCTGGAAATATGCCTGAGAAATGCCGGTGTTCGCGCCGCTTATGCCGGGCAGGAAGGAATCCACGCACAGCAGGGTGCTCGTCTCGTCCAGATACATGTTTATGCCGGACTTGTCGTACACCATATGGTCGAGGATAACATAGCCGCCGAAGAAATCCGTGGAGAAGATGCGGCCGCTGTTGCCGGTCATGTAGCTTTCGTTATAGATGATCGCGCCGCTGTAGCAGGTATTGGACGGGTGCTGGCTGTAGCTGAATATCTGGGCGTTTTCGTAGTACGCCACCGCGCCCATGCCGACGTACACGGCGCCGGCCATGTTCACGGTGTTGGAGTAGCTTCCCGCGCCGAGGACATTCAGACCGCCGTCGGTGTTGAGTATCTTCACGACTGTGCCCGCGCCGTGGATGACGATGCCGCCGCCCACGCCGAATTTATATTCGGAGTCGCTGCGGACGTTGCCCGCGGACACGACAAGGCTGTTTACAAGCGTTACCTGCGCGCCGCCGTCGATGTACAGCGCCGTATCGGCCGCTTCGCCGGCATAGGCGTCGTCCATGTTGCCGGTGGTGGGGTGGCTGTACCACACGCCGCCCGTGATGGTGATGGCCGCGCCGTCCGCCGTCACCTCGCCGGAGACGTCCGCGCTGTCCGCGTCATAGACCGCCTCGCCGTCCGCAGCGGAGATGACAGACCGGTCGGTATCGTCCCACCAGAAGTTCAGGTTGTCCTTGGGGGAGCCGGAGATATCGTCGTTTTCAAAGAAGCTGCGGTAGGTTTGCAGGCCGTCGAGCTGGTACAGGAGCGCGGCCGCCTCGCCCTTGGTGAGCTCGCCGAGGTTTTCGGACGTGATGCCATGCGCCGCGAGGGCGGCTATTTTTTCCTCGTTGCCGGTATAGAGGACAGCCGCCAGATTTGGCCTGACGATAAGGCTTCCGTCCCAGTTATCGCCCTCGGAAAACAGAACGCCGGTATAGGCGCTGAGTGCCTCGGCCGCCGCGGCGATCTCCTCGTCCGTCACGTCCGCCTCGTTCAGAAGCGCCTCCTGAAGGGCGAGACCCTCGTCGCTCAGAGAGGCGTAGCCGCCCACAACGGCATTGTAGATCATAACGAGCATATCCTCGCCGGTGACGGCGGTGTAGCCGTCCAGAAGGCTGGCCTCGCGATCCATGCCGGTGGTCAGAAGATCCATGCCCGCCGCCGTATAGGTGCCGTCGGAGATCAGGCCGAAGCCGGTGGACTGGAACGCGCCCTCGAACAGGAACGCATGCAGGGCCGTGGTGTTGGCGGAGAAGTATTTGTATTCGTTATAACCGCCGCCGATGGGGTTGGCGTCGCCGGTGAAGCCCAGAATGCCGTTGGAGGCCTCGATGGTGAATATCTTATACAGGAAGTGGACGGCCTCCAGACGCAGATACGGCTCGTTGTAGCCGAAGGTGAACCAGTCGTCGCCGCCGTTTGTGACCGCGCTGTTCAGATACCATGTGACGGCTTCCTTTTCCTCGTCGGAGAGGCTTGCGGTGTCCTCAAAATCGTCCGCGGTGAAAAGCCCCTGCGAGCCGCCGTACTGCTGCTCCGTTATCTGGAGAAGAGCATGATCGGTAACATCGAGCTCGTACCCGTCCAGCCCGTCAAAGGTCAGTGTCTGCCGGGTCTCGTAGGCGGCGTTTTCCGCCGTGATGATATACACATAGGTTTCCTGACTCACCGTACCGTCCGCAAGCTCGAAAGCGACGGTGTAGGCCTCGTTGTCCTCAAGGGCGGCGATGCCGGACAGCGTGAGGGTGAGATCCGTTCCCTCGCCCCGCTCCACCGAGCCGGTAAGAGCCGGCTCGCCGCCGCCGTAGCCCTCGACCACGACGCCGACCACATCAGCCGGATCATAGGCCTCGATGCCGATATAGTCGTCCGTGTCGGTGTAGCTGTCCGTGGGGGATATGCTCTCATCGTAGATATAATACCCCTTGACGGTGAACACAGCCTCGTCGCCGCCCTCGTCCGCGGTGTACACATGGCTCTCCAAAATGGGCTGGTCGCCTATGTACGACTGGACGGACGCCGAGCCCGACGCCTCGCCGGAAGCGGAGCCGCCGCTTTCCGTCTCCCCGGAGGCGGACGTGTCCTCCGCCGCTTCCCCGGACGCTTCGCCGGAAGCGAAAGCGACCGCGCCGCCGCACATCAGCGACAGCAGCATCGCCAGTGTCAGCACAAGGGCGAGCAGTTTTCGGGTTCCTTTCATGGTTCTTCTCCTTTCCTTTTTCCGACATTATTGCCGAACAATTAACACTATTATATATCGCCTGCGCCGCGTCTTACTCGTACAGCGCGAGAAATTCCTCCAAGCACAGGCCGTTTTCCATGATGTA
>CAZEXC010000028.1:0-15733 GCA_964516625.1 uncultured Oscillospiraceae bacterium
TCACGCCCCGGCGAAGCGGAACACCGCGCCTGCCGCGGCGCTGATGAGGATGAAGACCGCCGGATGGAGCTTTTTCCACTTCCGGCTCATAACGATGATACACACGGCCAGCAGGCACGCCTTCCAGTCGATGACCAGCCAGAAGCGGGAAAATCCCTCCCACGCGCCGAGATCCAAAAGCGCCTCCGCCGCCACGGCGAGACCCGCCGCCGCGATGAGGCCCGTGGACGCGGGGCGGATGCCATAGAAAACGCCCTGAACATAGCGGTTGTCGCGAAACGCCTTCAAAAACGCGGCGACAAGGAGGATGACGATGACGCTCGGCGTAACGATGCCCGCCAGAGCGCACACGCTGCCGGGAATCCCGGCGGTGGTATAGCCGACGTAGACCGCCATATTGATGCCGATGGGGCCGGGGGTCGATTCGGACACCGCCAGCATATCCGTAAGCTGCTGGGCCGTAAACCAGCCGGTGCGCCCGGCCATCTCGCTGAGAAACGGCAGCGTGGCAAGGCCGCCGCCGACGGAGAACAGGCCGGTTTTGAAAAATTCCCAGAAAAGGAGAAGGTACGTCATTTCCTGCCCGCCTCCTTCCATGTCTTCATCAGGACGCCGCCGAGCCCGGCCAGAAGGACGAATATCACCGGCGAGACGCTCAGCGCCGCCGCCAGTATGAACACGAGGATAAACACCGCCAGCGTGAAGCGGTCGACCACGGAGCTTTTGAAGAGCTTTATGACGGCGTTCAGGATAAGCGCCGTCACGGCCACGCGGATGCCCGCAAAGGCGTTTTGCACCACGGGGTAATCGGCAAAGCTTTGCAGCAGAGCGGCGATGACGAGGATGATGATGAAGCTCGGCAGGGTAAGGCTGTATGTGGCAAAGACGCCGCCGGGCACCCCCGCCAGCTTATAGCCTATGAAGGTGGCGGTGTTCACCGCGATGATGCCCGGCGTACACTGACCGATGGCGTAATAATCCGCCAGCTCCTCGTCCGTACACCAGCCATGGTTTTCCACGACCTCCCGCCGCAGGATGGGCAGCATGGCGTAGCCGCCGCCGAAGGTGAGGATGCCGACGCGGAAAAACGCCTGGAACAGCTCCCAGTACAGACGCGGGGCATGTTTTTTTTCTTTCCTTTTCTCTTTCATAGCGCGCCTCCCGGCGATGATCATGTAACGATCAGATCATATCACATACAGGGGAAAAAAGAAACCCGCTCCGCTTTCGCGGAACGGGTCTTTTGAAAATATGGCGTTACGCGGCGCGCGCCGTCCTTATCACTCGGCAGCGGGCTCGCCGGTGGGCTCGCCGGAGCCGCCGGTGCCGTTGGCGGCCTCGAAGGCCTCCTGCACGGCCTCCACGATCTCCTGATTGGCGGCGTCGTCGGCGGTCCAGACGCCGGCGTTGATAGCGCCGGTGATGACCTCGTCGCCGATGGTGATCTGGAAGGTCTTGGTGGTGGAGTCGCCGCCATCGGCGACGTCCTCGTAATAAGCGGTCACGGTCTCGCCGTCCACGGTGATTTCAAACTCGCCGGTAGAGGGGGCCATCTCGCCGGAAGCGCCCATCTCGCCGGAGGCGCCCATCTCGCCGGACGCGTCGCCGGTCTCGTCCTCCACGGGAACCGCGGCGTCGGCGGCGGCAGCATCGGCGGCAGCGGCGGCATCGACAGCAGCGGCGTCAGCGACCTCGGCGGCATCGTCGTCAGAGCTTCCGCAGGCGCACAGCGCAAGGGCCATCATCCCGGCAAGAAGCAGTGCAAGAATCTTTTTCATATGTTTTGTTCTCCTTTTGAATTTTCGCAGATACCTGCGTTTCGTCTTACAGACAGCGAGAGTATACCACGGCGGCGCGAAAAAGTAAAGAGAAAAATTACAAAAAGAAACAAAATATGAAAAAATAAAACGTCCCCATGCTGTCCATGCTGCCAGCGCCCGAAGCAATGCTTCGGGCGCTGACAGCAAAACGCCCCTGCGCGCAGCGAGTCGGAAAGGAGTTTTTCATGAGAAAGCATCAAGAGGAGAAATGGTTTCTGGCGCATGGCCCATATGCAGGGGCGTCGGCTGTATGGGGAGACGCAGTTTCTGGAAACATCCTCGCAGCTCGTCCTGTTTTATATAAAACATAAAAAACCCCCGCCGTCAAGGGGTTTTGCGAAATTTTGTCAAAAAATAAACGTAAAGGGATTTCTCCCTTTACGTTTATTTTTCTTTTTGTTACGTTCCGCTAATGTAACCGGCCCTTCCGTTAAGGGAAGATGTCATTGGAACGCCGGCGGGGGATTTTCGCCGTGCTCCTGATAATAGGCGGCAAAATCCTCATAGCCGTAAGCGCCGTTTTCGATGAACATCGCAAACGGCATGGCGGACTCGTCATATCCGGCCTCGAACACGGTGTCCAGCGCGCTGGAAAATTCATCGTAGAACTCGTCGTCCTGAAGCTGGGCGCGAATGTACTCGATGTACAGGTCGAACAGATCCACGCCGGCGCCGCCGACAACGCCGGTCTCGCCGGAGGCGGTCACGACGGCGGGGGTGTTCTCCTCGCCGTTCACAAGGCTGGAGGCGGCGGTGATAACGGGTCTGACATAGGTGTCATAGGCCGTGGCGTAGGACGCCCAGCTGTTGCCCGCGGCCCAGAGGCCGGACTCGTTCATGACCCAGTCCACGCTGCCGTAGGTGTCCTCCGTGAAGACGGGGGCATCGACCGTTTCCTTTATGATGTTTGCGTCATACTCGCCGACATATTCGCCGCCGTTATAGACGTTTATGGTCACGTCGCACTCGCCGTCCTTGATGACCTCGCCGGTGAAGACCGCGCCGTCATAGAGGTTGAGCTCCACGACGCCCCCCTCGTAGCAGTAGATGTCGCCGGTCAGCTCGGTGTCCCAGAGATTGACATAGACCTTGCCCGTGCCCATGCCGTTTTCATACTCGACCTGAATGGCATAATCGGCGGCGCAGGCGGAGGTATCGCAGTTTACGATATAGTGGGTGGTGACGCCGCCCTGCTCGTGGATGACGGCGTTGTCAACGGCCTCGAACGCGCAGTCAAAGGAAAACGTGGTGTCGCCGGAGGCGTTTTCGGGAGAGGGCATGGCCTGATGGCCGTCAAAGATCTCGGGGCCGTGAACCAGGCAGTCCTTGAGAACGACCACGCTGTTGTTGTGCGCGTTCATGACGGCCTCGGACGCGTTGGCGTGGAGGGTGGAGTCCTCCACGATGAAGATGGAGGAGCCGGCGGCGTAGATAGCGCCGGAGCCGGTGGTGTTCGACTCGCAGTAAGAGTTCGTGACCTTGAAGAAGCCGCCGCCGAAGTCGGTGGACAGGACGGAGGACGCGCCGCCGTTCGTGCGCAGGACGCAGTTGTCCACGAGGAAGGAGCCGCCGAAGGTGGCGTCAAGGCCGTGGCCCTGACTGTTGTTGGTGATGACGGTGGAGCCGCTGATGTCGATGGCGGAGCCGTTTGCCGCGAACACGCCGTTGGAGGTGGAGCCGTCGGCGGCCAGAACGGTCACGTTTTCGAGGGTGAGGGAGGTGTCCTCGCCGTTGGCGAGGATACCGGCGGCCATGCCGAATTTGCTGCCGTACTCGTTGGAGGTGTCGGACTGCCACTCCTCCTCGGTCAGGACGCCGTCGCCGTCGGCGTCGACATACTCGCCGCTGATGTAGCCGTAGGACAGGAACGTCTGGTCGGACAGCGAGATGTCCGCGCCGTCCTCCGCGTACACGGCGGAAGCGCCGCGGATGTTTTCGCCCACGACGGCGCCGGCCAGAGGATAGACCTCTACGTCTCCATAGAACGCGCAGGCGGTCCCCTCCTCGATGGTCTTGAGGTAGCCGTCCACAGTGACGACGGGGACGCAGCCCTCGGGCGCGGTCAGGGAGCTGGTCTCGTCGATGGTCAGGCGGCTAAGGCTCAGGGGCTCCGTGACCTCATAGACCGTCCCGTCTGTCAGATCCAGAAATCTCTCCGAAGCAAAAGCCGCGGTTCCGAGGCTCAAAGCCAGAGCCAGAGCCAGAATGATGCTGAAGATTCGTTTCATGATGTTCCTCCCGTTTTTTATTTCAATTTGGTTTTCGCTGCTTCCTAAAGGCGGACAGGACCGCCGCTTCCAGCTCCCCGGGCTCGCCGGACAGGACCGCGCCCGCCGCGTCCGCGTGCCCGCCCCCGCCGACGGCTCTGAACACCTCTCCCGCGTCCACGGAGCCGTCCGTCCGCAGAGAGAGCTTCCACGTCCCGTCCGGGAGCTGGCGGAGCATAAGGCCCGCCCGGACGCCCTCCGGCGTCATGGTCAGAAGGGATAATTTGTCCATATCGTCCTCTCCCGCGCCGCAGGCTCCGATAACGGAAAGAGGGAGCGTCATAACGCACACGCCGTCCATGGGAAAGCGCATATCCCGGAAAAGCGCCGCCTCCAGCTTCAGGCGCGCGACGGTTTTCGTCTCGAACAGGCGGCGGTTCAGGCCGAAAACGTCGAACCCCGCGTCGTGGAGCCGGGCGGCAATGGCGAGGGTGCGTCCCGTCGTCCCGGCGGTGCGGAAGCCGTTCGTGTCCGTGGCAAGCGCCGTATACAGCGCCTCGGCCATATCCGCCGTGACGGGCACGCCGAGCTCCTCCAGCACGAGGAACACGAGCTCCCCCGCCGCGGCGCTGTCCGGGTCGAGGAGGGTCTCGGCGGCATAACCGCCGTTTGTGGCGTGGTGATCGACGGCAAGGTCTATCCTGTCCTTTTGATGCTCCCATCCCGGGGGGAGCTGCCCCGTTCCCGGCATATCCACCGCGATGACATAGCCCGGCGCGAAGCCCGGCGGGGCGAAATAAGGCCGCAAATATTTCTCATACCGGCGCATAGGCACGGGCGTTCCGGCAATATACGCCGTCTTTCCCAGCGCCCGCAGACCCAGACACAGCGCGCAGGCGCTGCCCGCCGCGTCCCCGTCCGGCCGGATATGGGGGATGATGAGCGCGTCCTCCGCCCCGCGAAGGCGCGCAGCGGCCTCTGTGACCGTAATAAAGCTCATGGTAAAATTTTAACACGAAATGTCCCTCGTTGCAACTATAACCTTCTGTTTGAACGGCGAAGCATATCATGATATAATGCATGTATGAAAGCGAAACGGTTTTTGGGAATACTGCTGACCCTCGCGGCGCTGCTTTCCGTTCCCGCGCTCGCCTCGGACGAGGCGGAGACAGAGGAGCAGGCGCTGTATGAGGCCGGCATGGCCGCGCTCGCCGCCTGTGTGGACGGGAGCATGTCCGACGTGGAAAAGCTCACGGCGCTGCATGACTGGCTGGCCGTCAACTGCGACTACGGGGATCCCCTGAACGGGGACACGGCGTACAGCGCCGTCGTGGGCGGGCTTGCCGTCTGCCGCGGCTATGCCGGAGGTCTGGCCTACCTCTATACCCTTGCGGGGCTCGACGGCGCGGACACCTACAGCGAGGAGATGGATCACGCGTGGGCGCTCGCGACCCTCGACGGCGCGCGTTATTTTTCCGACTGCACATGGGACGACGGCAAGGATCCGTGTCTGGGGCTCGTGCGCCACAGCTATTTTCTTTTCGACGAGGATAACGCCGCGGAGCTCTGGCACTACGGCTGGGACAGCGGGGAGACCGTCCCCGGCGGGGCGCTGGAGGCCGTTCCCTGGAGCGCGGCGGTGACGCGGGTGATATTCGACGGGGACTACGCCTATTATTTCGACGGGCAGTTCCGCCTTATCCGCTGCGACAGGGATACGTGGGAGACGGAGGAGCTTTTTTCCCTCGGCGTCCGCTGGCCGGACACGAATCCGAACGACGATGCGGAGCCGGAGATATGCTCCGGCCTCGTCCTCATCGACGGGCGGCTGTATTTCAACACGCCCTACGCCGTCTGTTCCGTGGATCTGACGGGCCGGAGCTTCCGTCTCCGCATCCTTGCCGACACGTCGGAAGGCCTCGTCTACGGCATCGGCGTGCGGGACGGCGTTATCTGCTATGCGCTGGCCGACGATCCCGACGCGGCGCGGTACGAGCTGGTGTCCACCGATATCTCCGCCGAAAACGCCTGGGGCTATTGACGCCGCCGGTTTCCGGCCCCGCGGACACGGCCCGCCGCCTGTCAAAAGAGACAGGCGGCGGGCCGTTTTCTGTTTTTTCGCGGGTCATTCGTTCATCAGCTCGCGGGTCAGGCGCTCGGCCTCGCGGTACACCGCCTCGGGATCCTCGCCGACAAAATATTCGCCCTTTTCGTAGAGGATCTTTCCGGCGACCATCGTCAGGATGACGTTTCCGGGGTTCCCCGAATAGACGAGGTTCTTCACCACGTTGTGGATCGGGCGCATATTGGCCCTGTGCATATCTATGACGGTCATGTCCGCCTGCTTGCCGGGGGCGATGCCGTCGCAGTCGTCAAGGCCCATGGCGCGGGCGCCGCCGCTGACGGCCGCGTCCAGTATGAGCGCCGGGTCGCCCGCCGCCGCATCGCCGCCGTCGAGCTTTGCCAGGATGTTTATAAGATACATCTCCCGGAAAAAGTCCAGCGCGTTGTTGGAGGCCGGCCCGTCCGTCCCGACGGCGAGCTTCACGCCCGCGTCCATGAACCGGCGCAGGGGCGCTATGCCGCTGGCAAGCTTGCCGTTGGAGCAGGCGTTGAGCACCGCGTACAGCCCCCGCCGACGGAAGATCTCGATGTCCTCGTCCGTCATCCAGACGCAGTGGAAGCCGCCGCCGCCGTACTCAAACATCCCCAGCTCGTCGAAAAGCTTCGTGGGCGTGAGCCCGTGGCGTTCGAGGCAGCCGTCCACCTCGGCCTTCGTTTCGGAATTGTGGCTGAATACCGGGGCCTTCAGCTCACGGGCGGCGCGGGCGACGTATTTGAGCATATCAGGGCTCGCGGTATACTCCGCGTGGAAGCCGAGCTGATAGCTCACCAGCGGGTCAAAATGCGCGTATCTCTCGTGGTGCTCGTAAAGCCGCTCCCAGTCGTCGCCTGCCGACAGAGCCTCGCATATGACCGCCCGGAAGCCCCAGCGGGCGGCCAGAGCCGCGAACGCGTCCGTATAGAAATACATATCGAAGCAGGCGGTTATCCCGTTTGCGAGATACTCAAGGAACGCGACCTTGGCAAACGCGGTCAGCCGCTCCGCATCGAGCTTTGCCTCCCGGGGGAACACCTGCTTGAAAAGCCAGTCCTGCAGGGGCAGATCATCCGCCATGGAGCGCAGAAACGTCATGCCGGAATGGGTATGGGCGTTTTTGAAGCCGGGCATGAGAAGATCCCCGTTCAGGTTTATCTGCCGGGAAAACGCGGGGGCGTCCTCCCGCGCCGGGCCGACGTAGGATATCTCCGTCCCGTCCGTCCAGACCTCGTTTTCCGTCACCGCGCCGCCCTCCAGCACGCGCCCGTTATAAAACCGAAGCATATCCGCCGCTCCCTTATCCGAAATTTTCCGCCAGCGCCTTGTCAAACGGCGGGTACAGCACGCCCTTTTCCGTCACGATGGCGGTGATGAGCCCGTGCTCCGTCACGTCGAAGGCCGGGTTCCAGCACTTCACGCCCGCCGGGGCCACGGGTTTTTCGTACCACATCGAGGATATTTCCCCGCCGCCGCGCATCTCGATGGGGATGTCCGCCCCGGTGGGGCAGTCCATGTCAATGGTGGACGACGGCAGCAGGAAATATACCGGCACGCCGTAGTGCCGGGCTATGATGGCCGCCGCGGAGGTCCCTATTTTGTTGGCCGCGTCGCCGTTTGCCGCCATGCGGTCGCACCCGGCCAGAACAGCCTGTATTTTCCCCTGCGCCATAGCGAGGGCGGCCATATCGTCGCAGATGAGCGTGCAGTCTATCCCGGCGTTTTGCAGCTCCCACGCCGTCAGCCGCGCGCCCTGCAAAAGCGGGCGCGTCTCATCCACGAACGCCTTTATGTCCACGCCGCGCTCCGCCGCCAGTATGAGCGGGCCGAGTCCCGTGCCGTATTCGGAGGTGGCGAGCGGCCCGGCGTTGCAGTGGGTCAGAACCGTATCGCCGGGGCGCAGGAGCGACAGCCCCGCCTCCGCGATGGCGCGGCACATGGCGGCGTCCCCGGCGCGGATATCGTCCGCCTCCCGCCGCAAAGCGGCGGTGATGGTCTCCGTGTCCTGCCCCGCGAGGGCGTGCGCCAGACCGCGCATACGGTTCACCTGCCGGGCGAGATTCACCGCCGTCGGGCGGCTGGAAATGAGGCAGCCGCAGTCCTCGTCGAGCCTTTGGAAAAAATCCTCCCGCCCGTAGCCGCGGGACAGGACGCACACGGCGTAAGCCGCGAAAATGCCTATCGCCGGCGCGCCGCGCACGCGAAGGCTCCGAATCGCCTCGCAGAGCTCCTCCCGCTCGCGGAGGTCGATATATACAAGGGCCCCCGGAAGGCGGGTCTGGTCTATGATGCGCACGGCGGAGCCGTCCTCCGTCAGCGCGATGTTTTTCACCGTCTGCTTCACAGCGCGTCTATCGCCGGCGTCACCGCCGCCACGAGCGCGGAAAACCGCCCGCCGATGAGCTCCCCGGCCTCGATCACCTCTTTGTGGGACAGCTCGCGCCCGGAGAGCCCCGCGCCCTTGTTCGTGACGCAGGACACGCCGCACACGCGAAGGCCCATGTGCCGCGCGGCCACGGCCTCGCACGCTGTGGACATGCCCACCGCGCCGCCGCCCAGCGCGCCCAGAAGCCGTACCTCCGCCGGGGTCTCAAAGCTCGGGCCGGTGAGCTGCACATATACGCCCTCGGACATGGGAAGCCCCATCTCCGCGCCTTTTTCCAGCAAAAGGGCGCAGGCGGCGGGATCGTACACATGGCTCATGTCGGGGAAGCGCGGGCCGAGCGCGTCCAGATTCGGCCCCGTGAGCGGGTTCGGACAGCCGAGCATGATATGGTCTTTTATCACCATGAGACAGGGAGCCTCCATCGCCGGGTCGAGCCCTCCGGCGGCGTTCGTCAGAAGGAGCGTCTTCGCGCCCAAAAGTCCCATGACGCGCACGGGAAGCACCACGTCGTGCATGTCGTAGCCCTCGTAATAATGCAGCCGTCCCTGCATACACACCACAGGCACGCCGCCGATATGGCCGAACAGGAACCGCCCGGCGTGGCCCGCGACGGTGGAGACAGGCATCCCGTCTATCTCGCCGTATGAAACGGCGGCGCACACGTCCATCGTCTCCGCCAGCGGGCCGAGGCCCGAGCCGAGCACCAGCGCCATGCGCGGCGCAAAGCCGCCGGACAGACGGAGGATCTCGTCCCGGCAGCGCAGGAGCTTTTCATAGTATCCCGTTTCCACGGCTCACTGCCCTCCCATCGTCTGGCCGCCGGGACGGAAATCGTTCTGCCCGGCAAGGCCGTCGCGCCGCATCATGTTCTCGATGATATCCACGTCCCCGGCGATGTCCACCGCCTCGGCGCGGTAAAGCGTGTCGAGCTGCTTTTCATAGCCTGCCGCCAGCGTTTCCGCGATGCGCTCGATGTCCGCCTTGGCTCTGGCCATATTTTCCCCGGTGACGCCCTGCGTCTCTATGCGGGCGTAGGCGTCGAGAAGCTTCAGGGTCGTCGGGAGATAGTAGTTCATGAACCGCTGTATCTGGGGCTTTTTCTCCGGGTGCTCCTCCACCTCCCGGAAGATGGCGGCGGCGGCCGTCTGCATCCGGCGTATCTTCGCGCTCATGGTCTCGTCGGCGATCTTCGCGTCGGCCTGCCGTATCTTCTCCACATACGCATCGTATATGGATTGGGTGGTTATGTGTCCCTCGCCGCCCTGCTCGGCGGCTTTTTCCTTCGCCCTGGCCCGGGCCTCGTCCTCGGCGCGGAACACGTCCCGCATGGCCTCCGGCTCGATGACGAGAAGCCCCCGCTCGTGGTCGATATACGCCCTCGGGCCGTAATAGCCCCGGTCTATCATTTCCGTAAGGCGGCGGTCGGCCTCCGGCCCCGTCAGGCCAAGGGTCTTCGACAGCTTCGCGATATCCACGACGCCCGTCGTGCCGGATACGGTGACGCACCGCCGGAAGGCGGCCTCTTTCCGGCGGCTCATATGCCCCGACAGCGCCAGCGCGCCGCCGCCCAGCGCCGCGGCGGCCCATGTCAGCATCGTCCATATGCCGGTTCCCGTCCCCGCCGTGCCTATCGTCCCGATGACGCCGAAAACGGCCAGAAGCCAGCCGAACACGGTCTTGACCTTCGCGCCGGCATCCGCCCGGCGCACGCCGCCGTCCTGCTTCTTTTCCCGCTTTTCCTCCCGAGCCCCGGCGGCGTCCGCCGCGGTTTCCTCCGGGCGCGGCGTCTGATACGTCCGGGCGGAGGCCTTTTTTTCCGAAGCGGCGCGCCTGATGTTTTTCCCGCGGCAAATGATGCTTCCCACAAGGTCATGACCGGCGGCATGCGCGACGGTCAGGATCAGCCCCGCGGGGAACCACGCAAAAATAAGCGCGATATCGATCGCCCAGGAAAGGGTCTCGGCAAAATCGCCGTTCGGCGGCCTCCGCCCCGGCCCCGGGCCGGGGGACGGGCCGTTATAATGATCGTTATAATTATAATTACTCATAGCATCCTTATAGTATCATACCGGCCGCGAAAGGGAAAGCCTTTCCGTGATTTCTAACGGAAATTTAATAAAGCTTCCGATAATACAGCCCGCCGGTGCGCGGCCCGTCGGCGCGCCTGTTTTCGATGAATTCCTCCGTCGCGCGTCTGCATTCGGCGGCGCTTTCCCTTGTGAAATACAAAAGCCGGAAATCCCCGGCGGCGTCCCGCCCGGCGATATGCAGCGGCACGCTGTTCAAAAGCGCGGCGTACGTCTTCCCGCCGCATTCCACGGGGAACGCGACGCCCCGCCGGTCCGTGATCTCCCCCCTCCCGCCGCAGGCGGCGCAGCCGACATTGGCGCGTACCGGGCAGTTCCGAAACCGCATGAGCGGCAAATACCCGTAGGCCGCGATCCCCAGCGGTATGCGCCCGCCGAGGGAGCGGACGGCGCTCATGGGAAGCTCAAAGGACGCGGTAAGGCTCAGAAGCCCCTGCTTTTCGTAAAAGTCCACGGCCTGGGTATTGGTCACGTTCAGCCCGAAGCCGCCCCGGACGCCGAGCCCCAGACGCCGCCCCAGAACGACGCCGTAAATATTGTCCGCCCACAGCTCCCGCAGTCCCTGCTTTTTCAGCTCCGCCAGACGCTCATACAGACGCCCTTCGTCATTCGGAAAAAGCGCCGCCGGAAGCTCCGCCGCCAGTCTGTCCCCCAGACGCGCAAGGATGTCCGGGCCTATCTCCTCCACGGGCAGGATAACGCGCTCAAACGCATCCTCGCATACGACCTGCTCCGCCCGGAAGAACCGTCCCAGCAGAGCCGATCCCGCTTCCCCGGCGCGGGGTGCGGCGGGCGCCGGCTCATACCGTCCGGCGCTGAAGGCAGGCGCGGCGGCGCGCATCTCGTCCAGCGCGCCGAGGGCGCGGCGGCGCATGTCGTTGAGCGCGGCGGCGGACAGCGCGAGCCCCGGCGCGATATCGGCTCTGAACGAGCGGACAAAATACGGCGTGCCGCCGGTTCTCGTCAGGTTTTTTTTGGCGCCGTCCCCGTCGAGCGCGCGGCTCCGGGCCGCCTCCGGCGCGGGGCCGTCTGCGGAGGCGGCGCGTTTGCCGTCGGATACGGTAAGGCGGGAGCCGTCCGCCCCGGCGGAAAACGCCATATCCACAGAAACGCTCTGCCGCTCCGCGCGGTAAAGGCCGGAGAGCTCCCGCAGAACGGCCGTCCCGGCGGTCACATCCTGCTTCGTGCGGCGGCCAAACATATCGCCGCCGGGTTTTCCCAGGAAATAGCCGTCCGTGAACCCCTCGCGGGAAAACACCGCGCGGAGGGTCTCCTCGTCGAAGGGCTCCCCGTCCCGGGCCGCGCGGCAGGCCGTCACCGCCGCGGCAACGTACTCCGGCCGCTTCATCCGCCCCTCTATCTTCAGCGCGGAGACCCCGGCCCGCTCCAGCGCGCGGATGTGCTTTATAAGGGACAGATCCTTCATGGACAGCACGCACCGCCCGTCCCCGCAGCGCCAGTCCAGCCGGCAGGGCTGGGCGCACAGGCCGCGGTTCCCGCTCCGCCCGCCCAGCATGGCGGACAGATAGCACATGCCGGACACGCTCATGCAGTGCGCCCCGTGGACGAACGCCTCCGCCGGAATGGACACGGCGGCGCAGATCTTCTCCATCTCCGACAGAGACAGCTCCCGCGCCAGCACGAAGCTGTCAAAGCCCGCGTCCTGCAAAAATTTCGCGCCGTCCGCGTTATGTACCGCCGTCTGCGTGGACGCTATCCGGCGGATATGGGGGTATTTTTGAGAAAAAAGGCGCAGGGCGGCCATATCCTGAAGGATCACGCCGTCCGCCCCGGCTCTGGCGACAGCGTCCGCCGTCCGCTCCAAATCGGGAAGCTCCGCGTCCAGCACGACGGTATTGACGGCGGCGTAGAGCTTCACGCCGCGTATCCGGCAGTACCGCGCCGCGTCCGCAAGGCCCTCGTCGTCAAAATTGGCGGCGCCGCGCCGGGCGTTGAAGCCGCGCGTGCCGAGGTACACCGCCTCCGCCCCGCAGCGGACGGCGGCCAGAAGCTGCTCCTGTCCGCCCGCCGGGGCGAGGATCTCCGGCCTTTGCATAGCCGCGCCCCCTTTCATTTTTTCCGTCAGCCTTATGATTTTACTTTTCTTTCTGCCTTTCGTCAATTATAATGTATAGGTTCCAAAAAGAAAAAAGGAGGATGCGGCTATGCACATCCCCTCCGCTCCCACGGCGGAGCTTTCCCTCCTCAGCTTCGAGGAAGCGCTTTCCCGCTCCGGCCGCTCGGGGGGCTACGACCCGGAAAAATGGCTCTATGTCCCGGATTTTTACACGGAATACCGATACATACTCGGTACGCGGGGGAAAAATCCCCTGATCTGCATCGGGATAAACCCCTCCACAGCCGCGCCGGACGCTCTTGACAACACCCTCAAATCCGTGGAACGCATCGCCGACGGCAACGGCTACGACAGCTTCATCATGTTCAACGTCTACGCCCAGCGGGCCACCCGCCCGCAGGACATGGAGCGGGAGATGAATCCCGCCCTTCACCGGGAGAATATGGCGGCGTTTGCCTATGTCCTCTCCCTGAGCGAAGGGACGCCCTCCGTCTGGGCCGCCTGGGGCAATATCATCGAAACGCGCGGATACCTGAAGCAGTGCGTGTCCGACATGATAGATATCGGCGGGCTGTACGGCGCGGCGTGGTACACCGCCGGGCCCCGCTCCCGCCGGGGGCATCCCCATCACCCGCTGTATCTGAAAAAAGACAGCGGCCTCGACCCCTTCGACGCGCAGGCCTATGTGCAAACGTGCCTGTGACGCGCCGCCATAACAGGAAATCGGAAAAGAGGTTTTGTATCCATGACTTTGTTTCTCGCCGCGGCCATCGCGCTGATCGCCGGGCTTTTGATGACGCGCCTTGCCGGACGCCTCCGGCTCCCGGACGTGACGGCCTATCTGATAGCGGGCGTGCTCGTCGGGCCGTACTTCCTCGGACGGCTGGGCGTTCCCGGTCTGGGCTTCGTCTCTGCGGACGAGGTTTCGCAGCTTAGCTTTTTGTCCACCATGGCGCTGGGCTTCATCGCTTTCACCATCGGAAGCGAATTTACCGTCGAAAGCCTCCGTCAGACGGGCAAAAAGCTGCTCGTCATCGGCGTCATGGAGGGCGTCGTCACCTCCGTGGTGGTGGATATCGTGCTCCTTATCGCCCATGCGCTCCTGCCCGGGACGCTTTCCGCCGCCGGAGCCATCACGATGGGCGCCATTGCCGCGGCCACCGCGCCCGCCGCCACGCTCATGGTCGTGCGGCAGTATAAGGCGAAGGGCGCCGTGACGGACGTCCTGCTGCCCGTCGTCGCCCTTGACGACGCCGTGGGGCTTGCGGTGTTCGCCGTGTCCTTCGGCATCGCGCAGGCCATGTCCGACGGGAGCGTGAACGCCGCCTCCATCATAGCCGAACCGCTTTTGTCCATCGTTCTGAGCCTTGTTCTGGGCGGCGTGCTGGGGGAGATCCTGTCCCGGCTCGAGCGGCTTTTCCACTCCAACCGCAACCGCATGGCCCTTATCGTGGGCTTTGTGACGCTGACCGTGGCGCTGGCCATGCTGGAATTCGATATTGGCGCGGTGCACATATCCTTTTCCTCGCTTCTCGTGTGTATGGCTCTCGGCGTCGTCTTCTGCAACCGCAGCCCGCTGGCCGACGAGATGATGGACAAGGCGGACAAGTGGACCAGTCCGCTGTTCGCGATGTTTTTCATCCTCAGCGGCGCGGAGCTTGACCTCAGCGTGTTCAAAAGCCCCGCCGTCATCGGCATCGGCCTTCTGTACATCGTGTTCCGCTGCGTAGGCAAATACTGCGGCGCGTATCTCGGCACGACCGTCACCGGCTGCGAAAAAACCGTCCGCCGCTGGCTGGGCGTGACCCTGTTCCCGCAGGCGGGCGTGGCGCTCGGCATGAGCGTCACCGTGGCCTCGTGGGGCACGGAGGGCGCGCTCATCCGAAACATCATCCTTTTCGGCGTTCTGGTCTACGAGCTTTTCGGCCCGGTGCTGACGAAGCTGGCCCTGACCCGCTCCGGCGATATCCGCCCCAAGACCCCGGAGGTGGAGAACCGCCGGGAGGCCTACCTCGCCTCGCGGAAAAAATAACTTTTTTGTCGGCCCGGGGATTTGTATTTGACATTTGTTTCACATCCCCGTATAATAGAATTATCTTTTTTGGGAGGTTTACACATGAAAAAAACCCTTTCTCTCGTTCTGGCCCTCGCGCTGGCCCTGTGCCTGTGCGTCCCGGCTCTTGCCGCCGGCTCCTATACCGTTACCATCATAAACGGCATGGACGGCTCCGTGGCAGAGACCTTCACCGTCGCCGACGGCGAAGATCTGGTGTTCACCATTTCCTGCTCCGCCCCCTGCGACATGGGCCCCGTCGCTGACGGCGAGGAGGGCTCCGGCGTCACCACGACCGACGGCGTCATCACCTATTCCAACATCACCACCGGCGGCCCCAACGCCTATCCCACCGCGGAGACCGTCACCATCTCCGGCATCAAGTCCGACGCCGAGGTGACCGTCACCCCCAACCCGGATGAGGTCGAGGCCGAGTTCCCCGCCATCACCGAGGGCGCCGGCAGCGCTTCCGGCGAGGCTTCTGACGAGGCTTCCGGCGAGATGAGCGTCGAGGAGGCCTATGTGGAGTACATCAATGAGTTCCTTCTGGCGGAGCTCGAGATCAACAGCACCATGACCGAGGAGCAGATCCCCGAGTTCATGGCTCTCGTCGAGGCCGGCGATTACGAAAGCTTCCCGGCCGATATGCTCTATAACGGCATGCTTGAAAGCGGCAGCGCCATGACCTTCGAGGAGTTCGCCGCCCAGTACGTCCCCGCCGGATCCGCCAGCGGCGATACCTCCGAGGACGCCTATCACGCCTATCTGAAGGAATATGTCGATGCGGTTCCCGCCGTGTCCGACGAGCAGTATCTTGAGTTCGCGGCGCTGATCGACGCCTCCGACTACACCACCATGCCCGCCGACATGCTGTTCAACGCCCAGTGGTGGGGCTATGCCGCCATGACCTATGACGAGTTCGTGGCCGCCGGCGGCGTGTATGAGATCCCGGCTTTCGATCCGAACCTGACCGCCGACTGATACACGGCGGACAAAAATGTCAAA
>CAZEXC010000029.1:0-15593 GCA_964516625.1 uncultured Oscillospiraceae bacterium
TTATGCTCTTTTCACAATATTGTCCCCGCTTTTATAAATACAACCGGCCGGGACGACGCCCCGGACGGAGGACAGCGGGTAGACGCTGCTGCCCCGGCCGATGACCGTGCCGGGGTTCAGCACGCTGTTGCAGCCGACCTCCACGCCGTCGCCCAGCATGGCGCCGACCTTTTTGCGGCCCGTCTCGACGCGCTCCGCGCCGTCCGACACCACCACGAGCGTCTTGTCGCTTTTGACGTTTGAGGTGATACTGCCCGCGCCCATGTGGGCCTTATAGCCCAAAATAGAGTCGCCGACATAGTTATAGTGGGGCGTCTGCACATTGTCAAAGAGGATGACATTTTTGAGCTCCGTTGAATTTCCTACGACGCACCCATCCCCTACAAGGGCGTTCCCCCGGATAAACGCGCCGGGGCGCACCTCCGTCCCATGGCCGATCATGCACGGGCCGGTGATGCTGGCCGCGGGGGAAACCTGCGCGTCCTTCGCTATCCAGACGTTTTCCGCCGGGCGGTCATACTCCTCCGGGGAAAGCGCCGCGCCGAGAGAGAGGATAAGCTCTCCTATGCCGTCCAGCGCCTGCCAGGGGTACTCGCACCTCTCCAGAAGCGGCGCCGCCGCCGTGTGCTCAAGAGAAAACAGCTCCCGCGTCTTTATCATTTTTTCACCCCGATAACAAGCCCCTGCCGCTCCATGGCGGCGATAACGCGATCCACCGCCGACTGGCACAGCTCCGGCGTCCCCGCCTCGGCCATGACGCGCAGAAGCGGCTCCGTGCCGCTGGCCCGCAGAAGCACGCGCCCCTCGTCTCCCAGCTCGGCTTCCACTGCCGAGACCGCCTTTTTTACCTCGGGATCGGAAAGCGCCGTTTCCTTGTCCGTCACAACAACGTTTGTCAGCACCTGCGGATATTTGACGACGCCCGCCGCCAGCGAAGACAGGGGAAGCTGCGTCTCCATCATGACCTCCGTGAGCATGATGCCCGTGATCAGGCCGTCGCCCGTACGGGCGTGTCTGCGGAAAATGACGTGCCCGGACTGCTCCCCGCCGAGGATATAATCGTTCGCTTTCATGCTTTCATATACAAAGCGGTCGCCGACCGCCGTCTGTTCGTAGGCGATGCCCTCCTTTTCCAGCGCCTTGTAAAGGCCCATGTTCGACATGACCGTCGTCACCACGGTGTTGTTGGGAAGCTGGCCGTTATCCTTCATAAATTTGGCGCAGACATAAATGATCTTGTCGCCGTCGAGGACGTTCCCTTGCTCGTCGACCGCTATGCAGCGGTCGCCGTCCCCATCAAAGGCAAAGCCGCAGTCCATGTGGCCCTCCCGCACAAACGCCTGAAGGCTCTCGATATGGGTGGAGCCGCAGCCGCTGTTTATGTTTATGCCGTTCGGCTGATTGTTGATAGGCTTTACCGTCGCGCCCAGCGCCATGAAAACGGCTCTCCCGATCATCCATGTACTGCCGTTTGCACAGTCGAGGGCTATTTTTTTCCCAAAGAAGGGCATGGAGACGAGGGACGTGAGATAGCCGATATAGCGGTTGCGGCCGGAATAAAAATCCACCGTGCAGCCGATATCTTCCCGCCGGGCGTAAGGCAACTGCTCTATCTCGCCGTCGATATAGCGTTCTATATCGTTTTGGAGCGCGTCGTCCATCTTTTCCCCTTCGGCGTTTATGAGCTTGATGCCGTTATCAAAAAAGGCGTTGTGGCTGGCCGATATCATAACGCCGCAGTCAAACCCCTCCCGGTAGGTGATGTAGGACACGCAGGGCGTTGTCGTCACATGGAGCAGATAAGCGTCCGCGCCGGAGGCGGTGATCCCCGCCGCCAGCGCGTTTTCATACATATAGCTGCTGCGGCGGGTGTCCTTGCCGATGACGATCTTCGCCTTGCCCTTCCGTCCGAAATACCAGCCCAGATAGCGGCCTATCTGAAACGCATGCTCCGGCTTGAGGACGACGTTCGCCTCGCCGCGAAATCCGTCCGTTCCAAAATATTTCCCCATTTTGCTTCCTTTCCGCCGCCCGCGCGATAAGCGGATTCATAGGACGGCCCAAACCATGGAATACTAGCTCCATGATAAGCGTATTTTTGAAATCTGCCGTTATATATGTGATCCTGATAGCGCTCATGCGCCTGAGCGGAAAGCGCCAGCTCGGAGAGCTCGAACCGTCCGAGCTTGTCGTGACGATCCTGATTTCCGAGGTCGCCGCCCAGCCCATCATCGAGCCGGAGGCGTCCGTCGCGGACAGCCTCATAGCGGTGCTGACGCTGATGGGCATGGAATATTTTCTGTCGCTTCTGTCCCTCAGGAGCGTGACGCTCCGCGCCGTTCTGGCGGGAAAGCCGTCGCTTCTCGTCGTACACGGGCGCATCGACCAATCGCAGATGCGCCGGAACCGCATCACGCCGGACGAGCTTGCCGAGGCTCTGCGGCAAAACGGGCTTACCGACCTGAACGCCGTGGAATACGCCGTTTTGGAGACAAGCGGCCAGATCAGCATCATCCCCGCTCCGGCGGAGCGGACCGCCACAGCCGGACAGCTCGGCCTTGCGGCGGGGGATGCGGGCTATTCCGTCATCGTCATAAACGACGGGCGCGTACTAAGCGACAACCTCCGTCTGCTGGGCCGGGACGCGGCGTGGCTGAAAAGCCGGCTCCGGGAAAACGGCCTTAGCAGTCCCAAGGACGTGTATATGATGACCGCAGACATGGCGGGCGGGACATTCCTCGCGCCGCGGGAGGATTAGTCCTCCTTCTCCTTGTCGCCCAGAAGCTTTTTCAGCTCCTCCATAAAGGTGTTTATGTCCTTGAACTGGCGGTAAACCGAGGCGAACCGAACATACGCGACCTCGTCGATGGCTTTCAGGCGGTTCATGACCATCTCGCCTATCTCGGCGGTGGATATTTCCCTGTCGAGCGCGCTTTGCAGGTCGCTTTCTATTTCATCGGCGACCTCCTCGAGCTGGCTCAGGGACACGGGGCGCTTTTCGCAGGAGCGGACAAGACCGTTTATGATCTTCGCCCGATCGAAGCTCTGACGGCTCCCGTCACGCTTTATGACCACCAGCGGCAGGCGCTCCATGATCTCATAGGTCGTGAAGCGTTTCGCGCATGCAAGGCATTCTCTCCGACGCCGGATGGTGCTTCCCTCCTCCGCCGGACGGGAATCAATGACCTTGCTTTCGGCATAGCCGCAATAAGGGCATTTCATACGCAGTTCCTCCCAATCGCACTGTACGTTGTGTACATATTCGGTTAATTATACCATAGGTTGTTATAAATTACCAGAAAAATATTATGTAACCCTGAAAAAGCTCACCGTTTCCCGGTTGGCTCCACGGACATAAGCAGCTTTTCCAGCTCCGCAGGCGTCGTAAGGGCGTTCAAAACATCCAGAAGGGCGTTGGCGGAGAGCTTTTCCGGCAGATCCATCGCCTTTTTCACATAAGCCCGCCGCGCGGCGCTGTCCGGCCTCCCGGTAAGGCCGAGCCCGTACATATCCGCCTTGGTGAGCCGCTCCCCCGGCTCAGGATATGCGCCGTCCGCGTCCATATCCGCCCCGGCGCGGCGCAGCGCCTCCAGCAGGACACCGGGCGCCATGCCCTCCACGCCGAGCTTCCCTTCCTTCGACGGGGCGCGCTTGCGGCGCTCCTTGCCGGGGATATCGGGGATGTAAGCATGCTTTACGAGCCTCGGGTCGATAGCGCTTTTGAGAAAATTGCGGATGAGAAAGCCGCCGCCGTCGCTGTCCGTCAGGATGATAAGTCCCCGCGCCTCGGCCATACGGCGCAGGAGCGCCAGCTTCTGCTTATCGGAAAAAATGCCAAATCCGGCGGTATCCAGTATGACCGCGTCCACGACCCCGGCCAGCGCCGCTTTATCGTACCGTCCCTCCACGACGATGGCCTCCCTTATGCGTATCATAGCCGATCCATGGAGAGCTTCACAAGAAGCTCCTTCATCAGCTCCGACGGGTCGGGCCCGCCGCTTTTCATGCCGCAGTCGCACTCCACGCACAGGCGCACGGCGCGGGCCAGCCGCTCCCGGCTGTAATTCGCGCACGCGCGCTTTAGCAGCGTCAGCGGGTACGCCCGCCCAGCAAGCTCCGGCACGCAGTCGGTTATATAGCTGTCCGGCTTTCCGAAATCCTTCGCCGCCCGCGCGGCGTACAGACGGCGGAACTGCTCGCTGATCATGGCGATCTGCTTCTGCGGCGGCTCGTCCCTGTCGGCCAGCAGGTCGGCCAGCAGCGACGCGGCCCGGTCATATTCCTTCGCGCCAAGAGCGTCCGTGAGGTTGAAGATCGTCGTCTCCGGCGCGCGCTTTGCCACCGCGTCGATATCCGCGCGGGTTATTTCCTCGCCCTTCGCCGCGCCGGCAATTTTGAGTATCTCCGGGATGAGGGTATTCATCCGCTCGCCGCAGACCCAGGAAAGATACGCCGCTGTCCCGGCGTCGATACGCTTTCCGAGAGCCTCCGCGCGGCGCATGATCCACCGGGTGAGCTCCGATTCCCCGGGCGCCGTAAATTCCAGATACTCTCCGGCTCCCTTGAGCGCCTTGACCGCGGAAAGGCGGTTGTCCGGCGCGTAACCCGGCGCGAAAACGAACGCCAGCGTCGCCCATTCCGGCAGGTCGGCCGCAAGCGCCTTCAATTCCTCCGGGTCGTAGGCGGCGGTTCTGTTGATATCGAGATCCCGCACCTCCGTCAGCGTACGCTCGGACATGAACGGCATGGCCTCTACCGCTTCGCGGATGGCGGAGATATCGGGCTTTCCCGCCGGTATACGGTGGTAGTTGAACGCCTCCGTGCCTTCCGCCACGCACAGCTTTTTCAGCTCCGCGAGGAAGCTGTCCCGCAGAAAATCCTCCTCCCCGCAGAGCACATACAGCCGCCCGGGCCCTCCGGCCCGGAGCTTCTTGATCTGCTCTGCATAGTTCAGGCTCTGTTTTTTTGCTTTAGCCATAAATATCCTCGTCCGTTTTCATTTGAATCGTCACCGTACCGTCCTCGTCCGTGCGCCGGATCGACGGACAGTATTCCGAAAGCCGCTCCAACGTCTCCTCCGCCGGATGGCCATAGGTGTTATAGCCCACGGATACGATAGCTGTTTCCGCCTGCGCCGCACGAAGAAAGATGGCGCTGGAGGCCGTTTTGGAACCGTGATGCCCCACAACGAGAACGTCCACATCCGGGACAAGGAGCCGCCCCAGAAGCGCAAGCTCCGCATCCGCGCCCGCGTCGCCCATGACCAGCGCCCGCCCCTCGGGAAAATCCGCCAGCGCCACGATGCCGCGCTCGTTTTCATCGTCCTCGTCCGCCTGAGGCAGCATGAGCGTCAGGCTCAGGCTCCCGACGCGGGCGACAAGCTCTTCCTCAAGGAGCATTATCTCCGTTTCCTGCGCCCGCGCGGCGGCAAGCACCGTTTCGAGCATCCCGTCCCCGTCGTCCGCGTCCGCCGGAAGGATGAGCCGGTCTACGGGCATACGGGCCAGCAGCGTTTCCACGCCGTTGGCGTGATCCTCGTGCAGATGCGTCAGCACGAGCGCGTCCACGCGGGTCTTTCCCTGAGACAGCAGCCAGTCCGCCGCCACGTCCCCCGCGTTGTCAAGGCCGGAGCCGCCGCAGTCCACAATGACTGCCGCCGAACCGTCCGTAAGCGCCACGCATTCTCCCTGCCCCACGTCCAGAACCGTCACCGCGCCCGCGCCCAAGGAAAAGCCGCCGGTCATCAGGACGGCGCACAGGCCGATCACGCAGAGCTCCAGCGGTATGACCGCCAGAATGCGGACGCCGCGCCGCCGGAGGATATACCACGCGATGGCCACGGCATACGAGAAAACGAGCCAGACGACCACGCCGGCGCTCACGGTATACAGGCAGGCAAACGGGATGGCGGCGATGGCCTTATATACGAGCAGACACCACCGCGCAAAGAGCCCCACGCCATAGCCCAGCGCCGCGCCCACGGCAGGCAGCAGCGCGCCCACGGCGCAGACGGCGTAGCCCATGCCGAAGCAGAACGTCACTACAGGAAGCGTCAAAAGGTTCGCCGCGGCGGCAAAAAGCGGCACAGCGCCGAAATACGCCGCCGCCACCGGCAGAGAGAACACCGAAGCGCAGAAGGTCGCCCCGACGCTTTTCGCCAGAATACGCACGACGCCGTTTTTCATAGGCAGACGACGCCGCATCCACGCCGACAGACCCGGCTCTACGGCCACGAAGCCCAGCATACAGGAAAAGCTCAGCTGGAGCGCGGCGCTTCCGGCGGCCATGGGGTTTATAAGGAGCAGAAGCAGCAGCGCCGCGGACAGGCCAGAAGGCCCGTCCCGCTCCCGCCCGACCACAGGCGCGAAAATAACGATGGCTTCCATCACCGCCGCCCGGACGACCGACGCGCCGCAGCCGGAGAGAAAAACGAACGCCGCCATAACAGGCAGGCACAGAAGGCCTGTCCTTTTTCCCCGCCCGAACAGCATCTGGATAAGCTCGACCAGAACGCTGACATGCAGCCCGCTGACGGCGACGACGTGCAAAACGCCGGAGGCGCGCATGCTCCCATACAGCGCAGCATCCGCGTAAAGCTCCGCCTTGTCGCCGGTCAGAAGCGCCGTCATGAATGCCGCCGTATCGTCTGGAAACAGCGTCCGGCAAAGCTCCTTTACCCGTTCTCCCAACATAAGCGGGAAATATATCCAGGCGTTTTTCATCCGCCCGGTGATCTCTATATCTCCCCGGATATAGCCGATAAGGCATTTCCCGGCGGCGGTATATGTATGCACCCGCCGGCCGTTTCGCTCCGTCGCGGAAACGACGGACAGATGCACGGCGATGATATCCCCCGGCTCCAGCTCCGGGGCCTCGTCCGCGTACAGGTAAAAATACGCCCGCTCCTTCGGCGCGCCGTCCGTCAGCTTCACCGACAGGCGGACATAGCCGTCCGCCTCCGCCGGATAGTCCGTCACCCGCGCTGTAACGGCAAGCTCCTGCCCCGCAAGAGCCTCGCAGGGCGCGATATGGCGGTCATAGTATCCCCGCCAGACAAGAAACCCCACAGCGGCGGACAGAAGCAGCAGAAGAATATCCTCCCGCCTCCCGTTTTTCCAAAAAAGCAGCGGAAAGCATAAAACGGCAAGAGCCGCCGCAATATACGGCAGCCCCGATACCGGCAGAAGATACTCCGCCCCAAGCACCGCCGCGGCAAAGCCTGCGGCTATCCAAACGAGCCGTCCCGCACGGTGCATCTTTATGCCATCTGGTCAGACAGTCTCTTGCCGCCAAGGATGTGGAAATGCAGGTGCTTCACGGACTGGCCCGCGTCGTCCCCGACGTTCGACACGAGCCGCCAGCCGCCGGTAAGCCCCTCCGCCTCGGCTATCTTCGGTATCACCGTCAGTATATAGGCCGCAAGCCCGGCGTTATCCTCCGTTATGGCCGCCGCAGACGGGATATGCTCTTTCGGTATGACAAGGATATGCGTCGGCGCATGGGGCGCGATATCCCGGAACGCAAGGCATTTGTCGTCCTCGTACACCTTGGTCGAGGGAACGTCCCCTTTTATGATGCTGCAAAAAAGACAGTCGGCGTCATAGTTTTTCACGTCTGCCATCAACCTCTCACCTCTTATGTTTATTTGTTTGTTTTTTCTTTTTATGACCGAAGCCCCAGCTTTTCCGCCACGAGATCGTCCACGATGGCGAGCGCGTCGTCCGTTTTCAGGACGTCCGTCCCGCCGCCCATGGCGGAATCCGGCTTGCCGCCGCCCTTGCCCCCGGCTACGGCGGAAACCGCTTTTATAATATCGCCGGCGCGGATGCCTTTCTCCACGGCGTTTTTGCCGCACACGGCAAGAAACGAGACCTTTCCTCCGTTGATGGCCGCAAGGACGGCCACCACATCGGGGTTCTGGCCGCGCAGGAAGTCGCCCAGCTTCCGCAGATCGGCAATGTCCAAATCGGAACGGCTCGCGGTCAGGACCTTGATGCCGCCGATGTTTTTCGCCGCGAACAGGAACCTTTCCGCGTCGCCGGACAGAATCTTGTCCTTGAGCTTATCCATATCCTGACGCATGACCTTCATCTCCTGAACGAAGCCCGCTATCTTGCCGACAAGCTCGCCGGGATTGGTTTTCAGGATAGCCGCGCCCTTGGCAAGCGTGCGGTAGGTGTCCTCCATCTGGGTGAGGCACACCTTGCCGGTAACGGCCTCGATACGGCGCACGCCGGAGGCAACGGAGCTCTCGCTCACGATGCGGAACGGGCCGATTTTCGCCGTGTTGTCCACATGGGTGCCGCCGCACAGCTCTATGGACCAGCCGCCCATATCCACCACGCGGACGATATCGCCGTATTTCTCCCCGAACAGCGCCATCGCGCCCTTCTCCCGGGCCTTGTCTATCCCCATCTCCTGAACATTCACGTCCATGCCCTGCAGGATCGCGTCGCTCACCTGAGAGGCCGCCTTCATCAGCTCCTCCTCCGTGACGGCGGAGAAGTGGGTAAAATCGAACCGCAGATGATCGGCGTCCACGAAAGAGCCGGCCTGATGGACATGGTCGCCCAGCACGTTCTGGAGCGCCTTCTGGAGAAGGTGCGTTGCGGAGTGGGCGCGGCGGATGGCGCTGCGGCGCTCCACGTCAAGCGCGGCATGGACGGCGTCGCCGACCTTAAATCCGCCGGAGACGACGCGGCCGGAGTGGAGGTATTTGCCGCCCTTGTTTTTCTGCACGTCGGCCACTTCAAAGACGTTGTCCCCCATCGTGATACGGCCATGGTCGGCGGTCTGGCCGCCCATTTCCGCGTAAAACGGGGTCTTGTCGAGGACGATGACGGCCTCCGCGCCGGTGGCTATCTCGTGGGTGAGCTCGCCGCCGAGCACCATGGCAAGTATCACGCCGTCATCCTCTGTATGGTCATAGCCGGTAAATACCGTCGGCGTATTGTCAAGCCCCAGATCAAGCCCCTGCCACGCCTCGCTCATATCGCCGCGGGCGGCGCGGGCGCGCTCCCGCTGCTCCTGCATGAGCGTCTGGAAGCTCTCCTCGTCCACCGTCATGCCCTCTTCTTCCGCCATATCCAGCGTCAGATCCAGCGGGAAGCCGTATGTATCATACAGCCGGAAGGCGTCCTCGCCGGAAAACACCGTCTGCCCCGCGGCTTTGTGCCCGGCCAGCATATCCGCGAAGATGTGCATCCCGGCGTCGATGGTTTTGGCAAAGTTCTCCTCCTCCACCCGGACGACCTTCGTGATATAATCCTGCTTCTGGCGCAGATCGGGATAGGCGTTTTCGTTTTCGCGGATCACCACGTCCACGACTTTAAACAGAAACGGCTCATTCACGCCGAGAAGCTTTCCGTGCCGTGCGGCGCGGCGCAGAAGGCGGCGCAGCACATAGCCCCGCCCCTCGTTGGAGGGCAGGACGCCGTCGCATATCATCATGGTGGCGGAACGGATGTGATCCGTGATGACGCGCAGGGACACGTCCATCTTATGGCTCCGGCCATAGGTCGCGCCGGTAAGACGCGAGACCTCGTTTGTGATGTTCATCACCGTGTCCACGTCGAAAAGGCTGTCCACGTCCTGACAGACCACGGCCAGACGCTCCAGCCCCATGCCGGTGTCGATGTTTTTCTGGGCAAGCTCGGTGTAGTGGTCGTTCCCGTCGTTGTCGAACTGGGAAAACACGACGTTCCACACCTCCATATACCGATCGCAGTCGCAGCCCACGGTGCAGCCGGGCTTCCCGCAGCCGTATTTCGGCCCGCGGTCGTAGTATATCTCGGAGCAGGGGCCGCAGGGGCCGGAGCCATGCTCCCAGAAGTTATCCTCCTTGCCGAATTTGAAAATGCGCTCGGCGGGAATGCCGATGACCCTGTTCCATATCTCGAACGCCTCGTCGTCGGCGGGGGTCGTCTCGTTCCCGGCAAAGACCGACGGATACAGCCGATCCGGGTCGAGACCCACCCACTCCGGGGATGTCAAAAACTCCCACGCGAAGGGGATGGCCTCCTTTTTGAAATAATCGCCGAAGGAAAAATTCCCCAGCATCTCGAAGTATGTTCCGTGCCGGGCGGTCTTGCCAATGTTTTCGATGTCGCCGGTACGGATGCACTTCTGGCAGGTGCAGACCCGGTGGCGGGGCGGCTCCTGCTCCCCGGTGAAGTAGGGCTTCATGGGCGCCATGCCGGAGTTGATGAGCAGAAGGCTCGGATCGTTCTGTGGTATGAGCGAAAAGCTCGGCAGGCGCAGATGCCCCTTTGTCTCAAAAAAAGACAGGAACATCTCTCTCAGCTCGTTTACACCGTATTTTCTTTCCATTATCCGTTATCTCCCGATTAGTTTTAATGTGAATCGACAAAGGCGTCAAAGTCGTCTTTGTTCGTGAAGAACGTCGTCTCCCCGTCATAGGCATAGAAGAACCAGTAATCCGTGCTCTCTGGATACAGCGCCGCCTCGATGGACGCAAGGCCCGGGCTGCATATGGGGCCGATGGGAAGTCCCTCATACAGATACGTGTTATAAGGGCTGTCTATCTCCGTGTCGTCATAGGTAAGGTCGAAGGTGCTTGTGCCCTTGATATAGTTCAGCGTGCTGTCAAGCTGGAGCTTCCAGTCCGCATTGAGGCGGTTATAGATGACCGACGCGACGGTGGTGCGCTCACTGTCGCCGCCGGCCTCTTTCTCCACAAGGGAGGCCAGCGTGATAAGCTCATGCAGGGACAGCCCAAGGCTCGACGCGCGGCTTTTCATGTCGTCGGTGATTTTGCTGTTGAAGTTCGACAGAAAACGATTGATAGCGACGGCGGCTGACTCCCCCTGATAAAACTCGTAGGTATCCGGGAAGAGATAGCCCTCCAGACGGTTCTCGTCGCCGTACGCAAGGCCCTCCAGAAAGTCATAATCGAACTCATGGTTTGCCGACGCTTCATAGAGATCCGACTTCTCGCATATCTGATTTTCCTCCAGAAGCGTGAAAATCTGCTCCAGCGTGAAGCCCTCCGGGAAGGTGATCTGTGTGATTTCCTGACTGCCCGAGCCAAACTGCAGCGTGGATACGAGGGCGCGGTAGTCAAGATTTGCCAGGACCTCGTACGTCCCCGGGTCGATTTTTGTCTCCGCGCTGGAAAATCGGGAATAGAGCTTGAAGAGCCACTTATACTCGATGATGCCCGCGTTTTTCAGCGCCGTCGCTACCTGATCGATATCCACGTTTATGGTGTTCCCCTCGCTGTTTACCGCCGATTCGCCGTCCGCCGGTTCGTATTTTTCGATGGTGACGATGGCGGAATAGTCCTCCTTATTGAGAGCCAGAACATCCGAGGCAAACAGCCACGCCAGGCACGCCAGCACGATGCTGGCGCTGATGACAAACAAGGCATACAGGATGCCGCCGCCGATGCCGATACGGCCATACCGGCGGAAGCGGATAGGCATATAATCGCGGGCCTCCGGCAGATCCTCCTCGTCCGTATAGTCGATCTCGTCCAGCTCCGAATCGTAGACGAGCATCTGGTCGGCGCGCAGATCCATGCCGACGGTCACAGGCGCTTTTTCGCCGTAATCCGCGTCCTTTCCGCGTTTCTTCCGGGGCGCGGGCGCGCCGCTGTGCATACGGGACAGGAACCCCCGCTTCTTCTGCCCGGCAGCGGGGGCGTCGTTTTTCGCCCCGTCTCTCGCGGCGAGCTTCTTAAATGCGGCGACCAGCGCGTTTTCCTTTGGGGAAAGGGGCTCTTCCGCGTCATAATCGAAAATCTCTCTTTCCCGGCGGGCGGACACGTCTTTGTCCATATAATCCTCGTCAAAGGAGAAACGGCGCTCGTCCTCGGTCAGACCGTCATCCTCCCCGCCGGGGAAGCCGAAGCCCTCATCATCGGGGTCAATGCCGCCAAATCTATCCCTTGGGGTCTTATCCGACATTTGCACACTCCTTTTTTATCACGCAAAACGGGCTCGCGTCATAGTATGGCACGGATGAAACGCGCCGCAAATCTCATTCGCGCTGAACGCGGTCACGAAGATATACGATTCGGCGCTTCAGAAAGGATCTTTTTTATGTTCTGCAATTCTTGCTCTAACGGCTGGCTCTGGATCATCATCATCCTCATCCTCCTGTTCGCCGCCGGCGGCTGGAACGGCTGCGGCTGCGACAACAACAGCTCCTCCTGCGGCTGCGGCTGCAACTGATAAACGGCCGGCTTCAGGAAAGATAAGCGTTTCCACCCTTGGGGCTCATATGAGCCCCTCTTTTTTTATAAGTCCGAATATCTCCTCGCTTTTTTCCTCTGCGCCGCGCTCGCGGCCGTCCCGCATAAAATCCACGCGCCGCCAGCCGTAATACGCGGCGGCGAGCCGTCCCGTTTCAAGGCAGGCGCGCAGATATGCCGCGTCCTTTTCGTGGATATCCGCTTTTGTGTTCGTCTCCTCCCGGCGGCGGCTCATGCGGGCAAGGGAGGTCTCAAGATCCACGTCGAGATAAATGACGAGGTCGGGCTCCGGAAGCGCCAGGCGCACATACTCAAAATCGTACAGCCACCGAAAGAAATCCTCCCGCTCGGACGGGGGCACCTTACAGCCCTGATGAACGGCGTTGGAGGTCGTGTATCGGTCGGCAAGGATAAGCCCTCCCGCTTCGTAGAGCCCGCCCCAATCCTGCTTGTAGGACGCATAGCGATCCACAGCGTAAAACGCCGCCGCCGCGCATGCGCCGACGTCCGACGGCTTTTCCCCGAACGCCCCGCCCAGATACAGGCGGATCAGCGCCGAGGATTCCTCCCCGTAGCGGGGGAAGACCGTGCTGTGAAACGCGATCCCCTGTTTTTGGAAGCGCTCCTGCAAAAGACGGTACTGCGTGGATTTTCCGCTGCCGTCGATCCCCTCTATGACGATGAGCTTTCCCTTTTCCATGATTTTGTCCTCTGCGCCAGAACCGCCAGAACGAAAAGCGGCAGGCATATCTGTCTTTTGATGCGGCGCGGGTCATGCAGGAGCCTGTAAAGCCATTCCAGCCCCAGCCGACGCCACGACAGCGGCGCGCGCCGGACTGTTCCGGCCAAAACGTCCACAGAGCCGCCAAGCCCCGCCATAAGAGCCGCGCCCGAATCCCTGTGCCGGGCCATCCAAAGCTCCTGTCTCGGCGCGCCGAGGCAAACCATCAGAAGCGCCGGCCGGGCGGCGCGTATCTTCTCCAGAACGGCGGCCTCGTCGGTATAATACCCGTCCTGCCAGCCGGATATGGTCACATTGGGAAAATCTTCCTCAATCCTGTGCGCCGCCCTTTGGGCGGCGTCCGGCCGTCCGCCAAGAATAAAAACGCCGCCCTGCATCTCCGCCAGCAGCGCCATAAGGAAATCATAGCCCGCTACCCGTTCCGGCATGGGCTTTTGAAGCTTTCCGGCCGCCCACAGGATACCGACGCCGTCGGGCAGAACCAGCTCCGCGCCGTTGATAGCCTCCATCACCGCCGGGTCGCGCCGCGCGCACATGACGATCTCCGGGTTCGGCGTACAGACATACGCGCCCGAATCCCGCTCCATCGCGTCCAGCGCCCGGGCCACGGCCTGCTCCTTCGTCACGGGATCAAAGCCGACGCCCAGAATGTCCTGCCTCATACCTGAGAGAACACCTCGCCGATGTTGCCGCGGACGATGAGATCGGCCTGACCGTCCCGGGGCGTCGCGCCCCGGTTCACAAGGACGAGCCGGTGTCCGCGATAATAATTTATGAGCCCCGCGGCGGGATACACGGCAAGGCTCGTGCCGCCGATGATGAGCATATCCGCGTTGGCTATATAGGCCACGCTGCGGTTGAGGATATCCTCGTCAAGCCCTTCCTCATACAGCACCACGTCCGGCCGGACGACGCCGCCGCAGCTGCAGCGGGGAACGCCCTCGCAGGCGTTTATATACGCCTCCGGGTACGGCTTCCGGCACCGGGCGCAGTAGCACCTGTGGGTCGAGCCGTGCAGCTCCAGCACCTCCCGGCTTCCCGCAGCCTGATGCAGCCCGTCGATATTCTGCGTGAGGACGGCTTTTAATTTCCCCTCCCGCTCAAGCTCGGCCAGACGGATATGGGCCGCGTTGGGCTTTGCGCCCTCAATGACCAGCTTTTCGTGGTAAAAGCGGTAAAACTCTTCCGGGTCGCGCTCAAAAAAGCTGTGGGAAAGTATGGTTTCCGGCGGGTACGCCCATTTCTGGTTGTACAGGCCGTCCACGCTCCGAAAATCCGGGATGCCGCTTTCCGTGGAAACGCCGGCGCCGCCGAAAAAGACGATGTTGTCCGACTCTGCGATCCACTGCCGCAAGGTCTCTATCTGCCGATCCAGAACGCATCCCCCCGCTTTCCATCGTTTCCATGATTTGCGTTACCTATAAAATATCGTCTTATTATAATATATCCGCTTTGTTTTTTCAATACAAAAAAGGACACGCGGGAAATCCCCGCGTGTCCTCGGCTCGGTATCAATAACGTTTATGTTTGTTCTTGCGCGCGGCCTCGGATTTTTTGCGGCGCTTCACGCTGGGGCTCTGGTAATACTCCTTCCGGCGGAGGTCGTTCATGACGCCGGCCTTCGCGCAGCTGCGTTTGAAGCGCTTGAGCGCATTGTCGAGAGATTCATTCTCTTTTACATGGACTTCAGACATCTATTTTCCCTCCCTCCAAATACGCCTCAACAAGTGCTTAATATGTGCTTTATGGCTTCCGGAAACGCCGCCGCAGACGCTCTCACGCCCTGCGGGGGGCCTCTGCTGCGCCGCGCTGCCTGAAACCTTGCATATTATACTGGTTTTGCCCTGTGTTGTCAAGAAATTCTTAGTTTTTTGGTTTCAATATCAGATTGACGAGCTTATTTTTGACGACGATAGACCGCGCAAGCTCCATGCCCTGCATGGCGTTTTGCACCTTTGCGTCCGCCCGGGCGGCGGCAATCACGTCCTCGTCCGGCGCGTCGGCGGGGACGGTCACGGTCGAGCGGAGCTTCCCGTTTATCTGCACGGCCAGTTCCCTGGTCGCATCTACCGTCTTTGACTCGTCGTATTCCGGCCAGCTCCGGGTCATGGCATAGCCCTCGAAGCCCTGTATCTCCCAAAGCTCCTCGGCAAAATGGGGCGCAAAGGGACTCAAAAGCTCCAGCAGTATCCTCATATCGCCGCGGCTGGGCTTCGTATCGTAAAACTGGTTCACGAGCGTCATCATGGCGGCGATGGCGGTATTGAATTTCATCTCCTCGATATCCTCGGAGACCTTCTTGATGGTACGGTGGACGGCGGCCTCGTTTTCCGGCGAGAGGGCATCTCCCGAAAGCGGCTTCTCCCCCAAGGCCCAAATGCGGTCAAGAAAGCGCTTGCAGCCCTTCACCGCGTTGTCGGACCAGGCCGCCGCTTTTTCAAAGTCGCCGATGAACATGGTGTAGAGCCGGAGCGTATCCGCGCCGTATTTTTCCACTACGTCGTTGGGGTTGACCACGTTCCCGCGGGACTTGGACATTTTCACGCCGCCCTCGCCCAGGATCATGCCGTGGCTGGTGCGCTTCCGATAAGGCTCCTTCGTCGGTACGACGCCGATGTCGTAAAGGAATTTATGCCA